>JACOEF010000448.1 GCA_024998705.1 Nitrospira sp. | reverse complement strand
GTTCTTGATCACCCAGAACAGCTCGCCGTCTTTCCGCTTCTTGTGGAACTTGCAGTTGGTGAAGTTACGCGGGCTCGGGTTGAGGATCGCGCCGGCAGGACCGTCGCCCTTTCCTTCTTTCCCATGGCAATTGAAGCAGGTGCCTTTGCCCTCATACAGTGCCTTGCCCTTGGCAATGCTTTCCGGGGTTGACGCAACCGGGTTCTTCATCGCCTTTGCATCCGCCATTTGATCCGGCGCAACACGAGGCTTCAACGGATCCTTTTCTTCAGCTCCCACCACCGCCACAGACAATAAGGTGACGGCCGCGCACACTCCAACTAACTTAGAAAAATACCCCATCAGAACTCCTCCTTTGTGTTGAACCCACCGCATGAATAACGACTCGCTTATCAGGAACAGCGTGGCAAAAAGCCGGCGATAAGGGCGACAAAACAGGCGAACTATAGCAACGCGTTTTCTGTCTTGTCAAGGGAACGGGCGGCCCTCGTTGCCCTCTCTCCGCCTCTGCCGGCCTACCGGGAACTCAAGGGCCGTGCCAAAACCACAGATGTGAAAAGAGGCTGAAATTGGGGCGATTCTTACCGTTCAGGTGCCTGACTGGTACGTACCAGCACTCAACCGTGACACCTTTGCGCCCCAGAGGACCCTGCGCGCCTCATTCCTTTGTGTGCGCGGGGTCCACCGGAGCTACCTGGCGACAGGCGTTGGATGGGAGGGACGGAGGGAGACGGAGGGGAGCAGAAGAAACACAGGTCCTCACACCGACAACAACGAGACCGCTCCTGGATCACTCATCTCATCGTCTGATGACGACATCTCGCACGACTTTCCCGCTCGGGCCGAAGGGCTTTTGTGGCTTGCCGTCTAATTCAGCGCGTACGCCGCCGGCATTACCAAGCGTGACGACAAACTGGTCCTGAGCTTTCCACTGGGCCTTCTCGCCAGGATGCAGCAAGGCTTCCTGAGGACTACCGGAATCGACTTGCACCACCCCCCAACTCAGCTCAGTGGCATCGAGATCGAGGACGAGCGGGCCATCGGGCCCGGCGGGCCCATCCACGGACAGCCCTGCCAGCGGGCCATCGGATCCCGTGAAGGAAGAAGGCTGGGTGGCAACCTGTTCCGGCGGCTGGACCGGTGTCGCTTTCACCGGAGCGGCAGGCGGAGGCGGCACTACGGCCGCTACTTTTTCCTGCACAGACTTCGGCGGAACGGCGATGGGCTCAACCGGTTTCGCCGGTGCTGCGATGGGAGGCGGAAGCTCCAGCCCCTGACGCGGCGCATCACGCGCGTCCTTGACGAACGGTGCACTCTTCTTACTCGGCGGCGGCGCGTCCGACCCGGAACGACGCACCAGGGTCGAGGACTGCTCCCGGCTGAGAAGGAATACCAACGTCGCAATAGCCACGGCAATCGCAATCCCCACCGCTTTACGGTTGGCTTTACGACGCCGCTCCTCTTCCACCTGCCGTTGCCTCAGCCGTTCCCGCTCACCCTGTTTTTCGTAAAACGCGCCCGCGGACTGCGCAAAGCGATGGATCGCATCTTCCTCGTCGAGCCCTAACGAGCGCGCGTAGGACCGCACAAATCCTCGCGCGAACACCTGATCGGGCAACTTGGCGAAATTTCCCTCTTCGAGCGCTTTGACAAAATCCGTACGAATACGGGTCTTTGAGGCCACCTCATCGACCGTCAGGCCTTTCGTCTCGCGCACCTGTCGAAAAAATTCACCCACTGATTCCATGATATCCGCCTATGGTTTGAGCTGACCGAGCAGTGCCTGCGCCGCGGCCGCCTGTTCTCCGCCCTTGTCCAAGTTCGACACTTTCAAAAGCGCCTCGCGGGCCCGCACATCAAATCCGAGCTTGTGATATACACGCGCCAACTCCAACTGAAGCATGGCGGGAGGAACATTGGGCGGAGTCACGGTCGTGGCGTCCTCCAATACCTCCATCGCCCCCTGGAGGTCACCTTCATGCATCAAGGCCTTTCCCAAGTGGAATCGTGCCAGATCCGGCGTCGGATAGAGCGGATTACTGAGCGCCTGGCGATACGCCCCGATGGCTTCTTTCCATCGATCCTGATTGGCCAGCACTTGCCCGAGGTAGGTATTCGCCTCGGCATAGTCGCCGTCGATACGAATCGCCTCACGCAGGGATTCCTCAGCCAGCTTGAGTCGTCCTTGCGACGAATAGATATGTCCCAACGCGTAGTGCGCTTCCTTATTGTCGGGATTGAGCTTCACCGCCTTTTGAAACGAGACATAGGCTTGCTGCTGATCGGAACTCAGCCGGGCGACCCCTTCCTGATAGAACCCTTTCGACTTGCGCAGGTTCTCTTCGTTGGCGCACCCGCTCACCACGCACAAGCCCAGGAGCAATACCATCCAGCGCACCCCCCGACCGATACCAACGGCGTGCGCGGCGCGATCCTGCTCTCGGCGACATGTCCTCATGCGTTGATATCCTCAAAGTGGGTGAGACGCTTGAATTCTTTGAAGCGCGCCTCAATCTCTTTGTAATCCAGGATCCTCAATCGGTCAAGGCTAAAGGCTTCTACTGTAAACGAGGCCATAACACTGCCGAAGATGATGGCTTGGCGCATCGCCTCGGGGGAGCGGTTTCCCGTCGCGGCCAGATAGCCGAGGAATCCGCCGGCGAACGTATCACCCGCACCCGTGGGATCTCTCACGTCATCCAACGGAAAAGCCGGCGCCCCGAAGACCTGCTTGTCATTGAACATCATCACGCCATATTCGCCGCGCTTCACGATCAGATGCTTGGGTCCCCGCGCGAGAATTTTCTTGGCCACCTTCACAAGGTTCGTGTCCTCGCCCAAGGCCCGCGCTTCCCCGTCATTGATGATGAGAATGTCGATGTGTTGCAACACATTCCAGAGCGCGTCGCGTTTGCCGTTGATCCAGAAATTCATCGTATCGCAGGCGACCAGGGCGGGCCGCTTCACCTGCTGCAGGACATCCAGCTGCAAATTCGGGTCGATATTTCCCAGGAAAAGCACATCCGGCGAGCTGTACTGCGCGGGAATCTTAGGACGAAACGTCTCGAACACGTTGAGCCTGGTATCGAGGGTCTGCGCTTCGTTCAATTGGTGTGAGTAGGCTCCTTTCCAGCGGAACGTGGCACCCGGTCGCCGTTCCAATCCCGTCAGATCGATCTTCCGGCTCTTCAGGAACGCCACATGCTGTTCCGGAAAATCCTCCCCGACGACCGCAATCAGATCGACCGAGGTGAAATAGCTCGCCGCCGTTGAGAAATACGTCGCCGATCCCCCGAGCACTTCAGTCACTTCACCAAACGGCGTTTTCACCGTATCCAATGCCACGGACCCCACGACCAATAATTTACCCATACCTCACCGTTTTCCTTTCCGCGTCCGCACATAGGGAGCAATCAAGAGGTTTAACCGCCGCTTCGCCGGAGCAGAGATGTGATCCGGCGCAGTCACGATGGCGGTCTGTAGCGCCTGGTGACAGGCGCAGGCCCGATCCGGTGTCAGCTTCGGCACGGCGGCCTTCAACAACTGTTTCGCCAGCGCGACATTTTTGTGCAGCGTGGCCAGAATGGCCTCGACGGTCACCGCCTCTTCGGTGTCATGCCAACAGTCATAGTCCGTGGCCAATGCCACCGTTGCGTAACAAAGCTCCGCCTCGCGGGCAAGTTTGGCTTCCGGCATGTTCGTCATGCCGATCACATCGACCCCCCACTGTCGATAGAGCCGAGACTCCGCCTTGGTCGAAAACTGAGGTCCTTCCATACACACGTAGGTGCCACCCCGTTGAAGCCTCGCCCCCACGGAGCGTCCCGCCTGCTCCAACACATCCGCCACCGATGCACAGACCGGCTCCCCGAAGCCGACATGCGCCACGATGCCCTCGTCGAAAAACGTCGACACTCTGCGTTTCGTCAGATCGATGAACTGATCCGGCAACACCACGTCGCCTGGACGGATGGATTCCTTCATGCTCCCGACGGCGCTGACCGAAATCACTTGCGTGACCCCGAGCGATTTCAACGCATAGAGATTCGCGCGATAGTTGATGCTGCCGGGACTGAGCCGGTGCCCACGCCCATGCCGGGAAAGAAACGCCACCCGCAGGCCCCCCAACACACCGACACGAATGGCGTCGGACGGCGCCCCGAACGGGGTGCGAACGCGGACCTCTCGAACCCGCTCCAATCCCTCAATGTCGTACAACCCACTGCCGCCGATAATCCCGATTGCGGCCTGCCCGGTCTTCTTTGATTGCGTCATGCGGTCGATTCCTGTTCCATGGTAAGCGACGGGCGCGGCATGTCCGCCGGCCGTCGACGTGCCGGATCTCGTATAAACGAACAAATTTCCTCAAGCAGGCGCCCGGCCACGTCCTCCGAACGATCCTGCTCAGTTAGCTCACACCAGCGCAAGCCCGGCTCCTTCCGAAACCAGGTCAACTGCCGTTTGGCAAAATGTCTGGTATCACGCTTCAACAGACGTAGCGCTTCAGCCCGATCGTATTCTCCGGCGAGAAACCCGGCGACCTGCTGATATCCCAGCCCCTTCATCGCGCCTAACTCCCGCCCATACCCATCGGCAAGCAGCCGCTCAGTTTCCTCCACCACACCCCGTGCGAACATCGACTCGACTCGGTCGTCGATCCGGCGGTACAGCTGCTCACGATCCCGATTCAACCCGATCAGCAGCACCGAAAATTCTTGCTCCGCGAACCGATGCTGCCGTTGCATCTCCGACAGGCGTTGCCCCGACAGATGATAGACCTCAAGCGCCCGCACGATTTTCACTTCATCGTGCGGATGGAGCCGCGCAGCCGATTCGGGATCAACCCGCGTCAATTCACCGTGCAAAAAATAGCCGCCCTGCGCGCGAGCCTCCTGCAACAACGACTCACGATAGGCCTGATCTGCGCGCGGCGCATCACACAATCCATGCAACAACGTCCGAACGTACAGTCCCGTGCCGCCCACGACCAACGGCACCTGCCCGTTGCCGTAGAGCCGTTCGATGTCCTCTAGCGCCAGCCGGCGATACTGCCCGGCGTTAACGACTCGTCGGGATTCACGAGATCGATGAGGCGATGCGGCACGCCTTGCCGCTGCTCCAACGTCGGCTTGTCGGTCGCAATGTCCATCCCGCGATAGACCTGGCGTGAATCCGCGGTAAGCAGGTCCGTACCCAGCGCGTGCGCCAACCGCAGTCCGATCTCGCTCTTACCGACAGCTGTCGGCCCGACCAACACCACCAGGGGTCGCGACGCTCGCTGCGATTCCGACAGTCGCACTATTCCCTGGCTCCCTCTGCCTATGCGCGATCGAACAACCGAGCCAGCTCGTCGCCCGAAAGACGGAAGGCCACGCGTCGACCGGGCGGACAGGTCATAATCAACCCCTCGGCAACCCAGTCCTGCGCCAGCTGCTTGATCTCGGGAAGCGCCATCGCCCGGCCGGCCCGAACTGCCCCATGGCAGGCCAGAGATGCCAAAATGGGCTTCACCTTCGTTTCCAGCGAGGAAATCGAATCCCACTGCTCAAGATCGTCCATTAAATCTTGAACCAACGCCCCCAAATCAGGGTGCCCTAACATGACCGGGAGACTGCGGATCAGGAAAGAAGCCGGCCCGAATGGTTCAATCAGCAAGCCGAGTCCTTCCAGCTCAGCCAGATGGCGCTGAAGGATGAGGGCTTGTTGAACCGGCAACTCCAGAGGCTCTGGTAACAGCAGCGGCTGAGACGGCAAACTCTTGCCCTGCCAGGCCCGCAACAGCCGCTCGAACAAGACTCGCTCATGCGCCGTATGCTGATCGATCACCTGGAGTTCATGGCCCACTTGCGCAATCAGATAGGTACGGTGCATCTGGCCGAGCGGAATAATCTCCACCGTCTCGCTCGACTGGTACGACGTACCGCCCTCCCCCACAAACGACGTTTGGCCCTCAGCTGACGGCATCGGCGCGGCAGGCACATTCGCGCCCGTGAATGAGGGAGAGGCGGAAGCCGCCGGTTCGATGCCCGTCCCCTCCACGAACGGAGCGGCCGCAGATGACGCCCCGCCGCTCAGATGCGCATGAACAGACCCCGCCATCGACGATTCAACTTGCGCACGACCAAGCGTATGACGCACAGCAGCACGAACCATTTGGTGGATCTGCTCGTTATCGGCAAACCGGACCTCGCGCTTGGTCGGATGCACGTTGACGTCGACCCGCTGGGGCTCGACATCAAGGAAGAGCACAAAGAGCGGAGCATGGCCCTTTGCGAGGAACGAACTATAGCCATCGACGACGGCATGCTGCACAGTGCTGTTTTTAATGGGCCGGCGGTTGACGAAGAGCTCCTGCGGCGTTCATCCGGCGCGGGCGCGCACCGGATCAATGATGAAACCTTTCAGCGACAGACCGTTCTGCTGAACATCAACGGCCAGCGCCCGATCACCGAACGCGGCACGATAGACCTGCAGCACACGATCGCGGGGCGAGGACACGGCCGGAAGCGCAAAAACCTCGTACCCGTTATGAATCAACCGCACATGCACCTGTGGCGACGCGAGTGCGGCCTGCTGCACGACATGGCTGATGTGAGAAAACTCCGTTGTGGTGGACTTCAGAAACTTCCTGCGGGCAGGCGTATTGTAGAACAACTCCGAGACCTCGATCGACATCCCCGGAATAGCCGCGGCATCCTCCACCCGCGGGATGGTTCCGGCTGTGAGCCAGAGCTGCGTGCCCACCTGTTCCTGACGAGACAGTGTCGTGAGCCTGACTTTCGAGACGGCTGCGATGCTCGGCAGCGCTTCTCCGCGGAACACCATGGTGCGAATGGCCCCGAGCTGCTGATCGGATTGCAATTTACTGGTGGCGTGCCGCTCACAGGCCAGAGAGGCGTCACGACGGGACATCCCCTCGCCATCGTCCGTGACCCGAATCAAGCCGAGACCTCCGTCTTTGACCTCAACGGTAATCGTTCGGCTGCCGGCATCCAGGCTGTTTTCGACGAGTTCCTTCACC
>JACOEF010000445.1 GCA_024998705.1 Nitrospira sp. | reverse complement strand
CGTACGCTGGGCACTCTCATCACCAGCGGTGTGCCGTTGCTGGAGGGGCTGAGCATCTGTGCTAAGACGTCCGGCAACAAGGTGATCGAGGAAGCGCTGATGAATGCGCGGGTGAGTATCAGCGGAGGAAAAACGATCTCCGAACCGCTGGCCAAGTGTAACGTGTTCCCCAAAATGGTCACACACATGATCGCGGTCGGCGAATCCACCGGTGCACTCGACGCCATGCTGGGCAAGATTGCCGACTTTTATGAGGACGAAGTCGATCAGGCGGTTGAGACGCTGACCTCGCTGCTCGAACCGATCATGATGGTGGTGCTGGGTACCATCATCGGGTTTATTGTCATCGCGATGTATCTTCCGATCTTCACGATGGCGTCGGCTATCCAATAGGGCGACGCCGCACAGTCGTGTCCGTGCTCCGGCGCATGGTTCGATGGCCTCCATGGACCATGCGCCGCACATCCATCCAGGGCAACGCGCCCCCCATGCTGTCTCCGACTCTTCCAGTTCGAACCACCGGTGTTGAGCCGTCCTTACATTCGAATTCCCAGGCCTCGCCATTCGCAGACTCGTACCGCGCATCGCCGGGCGAGCGCTCGATGCCTGAGTTGAAGACGAGACTTCACTGGCTCATGGGGCTCCGCGTGGCGATCGTCACGCTCCTGCTGGGGCTGTCCTTGGCGTTCCAGTCTACCCGCGGCGAGTTAGTGCCGACGTTCTCCGCGCTGATCATCCTCACCTATGCGACGACCATTGCCTATGCCCTTTTGTTGCGCCGGCTGACGGCTCCTGCCTCGCTCGCGGCGTTTACGTGGCTACAGGTGGGCTTTGACTTTGTGTTGGAGACTATCCTGGTGGCGAGGACAGGCGGAATCGAAAGCCCTTTTGCGGTGCTGTACATCATTACAGTGTCGGTGGCCAGTCTCGTGCCGCATCGCCGTGTGGGGTTGGTGACCGGGGCGGGCTGCACCCTTCTGTTCGGTGTGATTACGTGGGTGCAGCATGTGGGGCTGCTCCATGCCTCCGGCTGGCTGCCCCCAAGTCGGCTGGAAGGTGGCGAAACGCTTCAAACGTTTGGGGTCTATGGCCTGGCGTTTTTGGTCGTGGGATTCCTGAGCGGTGTGTTGGCCGATCAGCTTCGCGACGCGGATCAGTCGTTGCGCGAAAAAGAGCAAGGGCTCAATCGGCTGCAAGTCTTTCACGAGAGTATCGTACGGAGTATCAGTAGCGGCGTGTTTATCACGGACGAAGAGGGACGCATCACGTCGTTCAATCCGGCGGCGCATGAAGTGACCGGCTATGCCTTCTCTGATGTGCAAGGGCGTCTTTGGCGGGACGTCTTCAATTGGCATTCCGGCGACCCAACCGAGGAAGCTGCGCTGATGTCCGTCTCCCCATTGCGATTCGAGGTGGACTGGCTCCATGCGGACGGGAGTCGGCTGGTACTGGGAATGACGGTGTCTCCGTTGCATGCACAAGGCACGCAGCGTGGCTTGGTCGGCGTGTTCAAGGATATGACACAAATTCGATATTTGGAAGAGGAGATGCGCCGGCGGGAATGGCTGGCGAACTTGGGCGAGATGTCGGCGGGGATGGCGCATGAAATCCGCAATCCGCTCGGCGCGCTCGCGGGGGCGATGCAGATGCTGCGGCAGGATGTCGGCCCCGATGAAACCAGCCAGCGACTGATGGATATTGCCATTCGTGAGGCCAGGCGGCTCGACAATATCATCACCGAGTTTCTGCAATATGCCCGTCCGCCCGCGTTGAATCTGGTGGAGCACGATTTGAACAAAGTCCTTGCCGATACGTTGGATCTGATCCAACATGAAGCTCGATCTCGATCCGGTATCACGATCGTTTCCCGCATGACGCCGAACCCACTTATGGCCCAGGTCGATCAGGACCAGCTGAAACAGGTGTTCTGGAATCTAGCCGTCAATGCCTTTGATGCCATGCCCGAGGGAGGGACCTTGACGATCGCCACCGGGGTGCGGCGAGTAGAAGTCGGCGGGCACCGATCCGATGTGATCGAAATCGGATTTCAGGATAACGGAGAAGGCATTCCTAAACAGAATTTCGACAAAATCTTTCTGCCGTTTTTTACCACGAAAAAAGAAGGTTCCGGGCTGGGGCTGGCTCAAGTTTATCGCATTGTGGAGTTGCACGATGGGTGGATCAAGGTCGAAAGCGAGGTCGGGCAGGGGGCACGGTTCGTCGTGTGTCTTCCGCAGTCTGCAGAGACGGGCGTCCGGTTACGGCATGGAGGAAGGGAACTGTGGAAAAGATCTTAGTCGTCGATGACGAACAGAGCTTGCGCGAAGTGTTGAGCATCATGCTCAAGCGCGCGGGATATGCGGTGACCGTGGCCTCGGACGGAGATGAAGCGATCGCGCAAGTGCAGAAAGAAATTTTCGACCTCGTCATCACCGACCTCAAGATGCCCAGAGTGGGTGGGCTTGAGGTTCTGAAGGCCGTCAAGACGACGTCTCCGGATACCGTGGTGCTGATGATCACGGCCTTTGCGTCCGCCGACTCGGCGGTGGAGGCGATGAAGCACGGCGCCTATGATTATCTCACCAAGCCGTTCCAAGTCGATGAAGTGCAGCTGATCATCCGCAACGCGATCGAGCGGCGCCGATTGTCGACGGAGAATATGCTCCTGAAGCGGGAGCTGGCCAGCCAGTCGTCGTTCTCGCAGATTATCGGCCAGAGCGAGGCGATGCAGAAGGTCTATGACGTCATCAAGAAGGTGGCCGATTCGAAAAGTAATGTGTTGATCGGTGGTGAAAGCGGAACCGGCAAAGAGCTGGTTGCCCGGGCGATTCACTTCAACAGCGTGCGCGCTTCCATGCCGTTCGTGACGGTGAATTGCAGCGCGGTGCCGGAAACTCTGCTCGAAAGTGAACTGTTCGGCCACATGAAGGGCTCGTTCACCGGGGCGATCTCCAATAAAGCCGGGCTGTTCGAAGTGGCGAACGGAGGGACGATTTTCCTCGATGAGATCGGCGATACGACCCCGGCCATCCAGGTGAAGCTGTTGCGAGTGATTCAAGAGCGTGAGTTCCGGCGGGTGGGCGGAACTCAGGATGTGAAGGTGGATGTCCGCATCGTCGCGGCGACGAACCGGGATTTGGAGAAAGCCGTCGCGGAAGGCGCCTTCCGGGAAGATCTTTATTATCGCCTGGATGTGATTCCCATCAAGCTTCCGCCGCTGCGCATGAGGACCGGTGACATTCCGTTGTTGAGCCAACATTTCTTAGAGAAATTTGCCAAGGAAAGTGGTAAACCAGTGCCGACGATGAGCCAGGAGGCCATGCGCGTGCTGTTGGCGCATGAGTGGCGAGGCAACGTTCG
>JACOEF010000550.1 GCA_024998705.1 Nitrospira sp. | reverse complement strand
GGTGAATGTGGTCCGATTGTCCAAGTTGTCCGCCACCTTCGTCGATGAATCGATCGAACCGATCGTCACGACCGGGATTCAAGGCCTCAGCGGCACCATCAAGGGATTGTCCTCCAAACAGATCACCAAGGCTGAGGTGGCGTTGACCGGGAACGTAGACGAGGTCGCTCCGCTGAAGATTCAGGGGCAGATCAATCCGTTGAGCGAGGATATGTTCACACGCCTAACCTTGCTGTTTCAGGGAGTGGATTTAACGGCGGTGTCGCCCTACGCGGGTAAGTACGTCGGGTATCCGATCACGAAGGGCAAGCTCTCGCTCGACCTGATGTATCAAGTCTCGAAGAAACAACTGATCGGGGAAAACAAGGTTCTGGTCGACCAGCTCACATTCGGTGAGCACACGGACAGTACGGATGCCACAAGCCTGCCGGTTCGTTTGGCCGTGGGCTTGTTGAAGGACCGGCGAGGCCGGATCGATATCGATATGCCGGTGCGCGGGGATTTGAACGAACCGGATTTTCACTACGGGCGGGTGGTGCTGAATGCGTTGGGCAATCTGATTACCAAGGCGGCTACCTCTCCGTTTTCGGCGCTGGGGGGACTGGTCGGCGGGAGTGGGGAGGATTTGCAGTTCGTCGAGTTCCAGGCAGGCCGTGAGACCATGGAAAGCGGCGAACAGCGCAAGATTGAGTCCGTCGCCAAGGCCTTGCAAGAGCGCCCGGCGCTCCGAATCGACGTGACGGGCATTGCGGACCCTACCAAGGACCGGGAGGCGCTGGCCCTGCAGCATATTGCGGCCGAGGTGCAGCGACGGTTTACTCAGGGCGGGACCAAGAATGTGCAAGCTGTGCCGTCGCCTACACGTGAGTTTGAACTGCTGAGTGATCTCTAAGCGGAAAAGTTGGACAAGCAACCGATGAAACGTGAAGAGCTGCCGGGCGGAAAGGTCGTCGAACGGGTGCTGACGGCCGATGAACTGCGCCAACAATTGTTTCCGGCGATCACGGTTGAAGATTCGGAGTTATGCCTGTTGGCGCAAGCGCGGGCCAAAGCCGTTCGTGAACAATTGATCGAGCAGGGCGGGCTGCCTGAGGAGCGCGTCTTTCTGGTGGAGGCGGAGTTGGCCTCTTCTGAAGGCACGCAGATTCGAGTGCGGCTGAATTTGACGGGGAGTTGATCGCTTGGAACGCGGTTAGGGCTTGGGCTGGTAGCGCATTC
>JACOEF010000091.1 GCA_024998705.1 Nitrospira sp. | reverse complement strand
CAAACTCTCATAAAGGTTCTACTTGAATTGGACCCGAGGGCCACCTCTTCAATACACCTTACCTTACTCATTTCTCGCTCTATTCAGTTGTCAAAGAACTGTTTCGCGTTCGTCACGCGAGCCGCGCAATCTACTACGCGGGGCCGGCCTTGTCAAGAGGGCCGAAACTTATTTTTTTTGATCTGGGGTTCCTGAGAATCCGTCGCAGGTCTTACAACCGCATCGGCCACTAGGCTGGATCAAACGTGCATCCTTATACCAATCTGGGTTTTCAGAGTCAAGCCTTGCAAAGTTTTTTTTAATATCGCAGAGTATTTCTTATGGAAAACTGGCTCACAATGAAACGACGAAATCTTCTAAAGCTCACTGGAATCGCGGCTGTCGCTGGCCTCACGGGAGGATGCGACGCAGTGGGATCTTCATTTGGGCGGATGTTCGCCATGCCCCCTCGCGAGACCAATTATTTCACCGAAAACAAAAAATTCTATGTCGTGAACTATTCTGACTCCCCTTTTAACGTGTCCCGCGATCTTCGACAGGACGAATGGAGGCTCACGGTGAAGGGGGAAGTGAAGAAATCACTCTCCCTGGGCTGGCGGGAGCTGTTAAACCGCGACAATTTCGAACAAGTATCCACCCTCATGTGTATCGATACCTTGCCCGGAGGCGATAGCCTGGGAAACGCACGCTGGCGCGGGATTTCGCTCAAAAAACTCTTACAGGACGCGGAGATTGATGAAGACACGACACGCGATATCGTCTTCCGCGGCGCGGACGCGTACGACGACAGCATTCCCCTCTCACGCGCCATGCAGGACGATGTGATGCTCGCGTTTCTCATGAACGGCGAGAAGCTACCGAAAGAGCACGGATTCCCACTACGCTTGTTGGTACCAGGGCTTTACGGCATCAAAAACGTGAAATGGATTGTCGAAATCGAGGCCTATGCGGGGGATTATCGGGGATATTGGCAGCGCAAAGGGTGGACCGACGACGCCACGATCAAGACATTCTCACGGATCGATTCCCCCGGACACTACCAGACGCTACGCGGCCCCGAACAACGATTCCGTGGGATCGCCTTCGGCGGGCCGAACTCCATCAGTCGGGTTGAAATCAGCTTGGATGCAGCCAGAACCTGGGATTCTTGTGAGATTGAAACACCGATGTCGCCCTACTCCTGGGTCATTTGGAACTACACCTGGCGCCCGTCGAAACGTGGCAAATACCAAGTCGCGGTTCGCGCGATCGATAGTAAGGGACACCCTCAGATTGCCGAACTCATTCGACCACAACCGGCAGGATCGAGCGGACTCCACACGATTATTGCCGATGTGGAAAGCCTGTAATCAAGCAGGCTCAATATACGTATATTCACCGAACCAAACACGCCCACGCGAAACATCCTCCCGCTCACTGCGCAAACGATAACCCAAGACCATGGCGGGTGGAGCAGCAGTCCACCGCAAGACGCCCGCCTCTCCCAAACATCAACGGCGGGTCGCACAGATCATACTCGAGCAAGTGCGTCCCAAACGCGCCTTCCTGAGCTAGCAGGATGTCACGATACCGGTCCGCAACAGTCAGAGCCGCCCTCGTGAGAATGCTGGTTTCCCCCACTTGTGCGCCGACGACGATCAGGATTCCGAGCGACTTGGCCTGCGCCGCGACGGCACTGGCGCGCAGAATTCCGCCCATTTTCGAGACGCGAACATTGACGATCCACGACGCAGACGTGTCGTGGATCAGCGCGAATTGAGCGAGTCGTACGAAACTCTCGTCCAGAATAATCGGCACGCCACATTGCCGAGACAGTGCCAGGCATCCCTCGTAATCACCGACCTGCAACGGCTCTTCCAGCGCGACGAAGGCGCCCTCTAAGCGTCGAATATACTCGCAGGCTTCATCCGAACGATGCCAATGAGTGTTGGCGTCGAGCCGCACACGGAGCCCCGGTATGCCGGCAGCCCTGAGCGCGGCCACTCGCTCACGATCAGCCGACAGATCGCCCATAATCTTTAATTTGAAGTCAAGACACCCTACGGCGAGATACTGATGTAGCTGTTTCTCGAACGAGGCGAACGTCTCCCCGCCCAGTACGGCCGAATATTGAAACGGTCCGGACAACGGTGCGCCGCCGAGCAGCAGCTCAATCGGCTGTTCGAGCTCTTGCCCCAATAGATCAAGATACGCCGTCTCAACGGCACACCAGGCCGCCGGGTTTCGATCCACCAGGTCCGCGTGTGCGGTTTCCCAATCCCGCAAATCCTGGACAGACGAACATGTCATCCATTCAGCTTGATGGGCACGAAAAAACTCCTGCGCGCCGGCTACGGTTTCCCCCGTGACGTAATGCCGAGGACACCCCTCCCCCAGCCCGACCAACCCACGAACAGACTCTGCGCGGACCAACACCGCTTCAGTTTTGCTCCGTGTGGCCGAGGCATGCGTAAACGCCTGCCGGAAGGGAATCTCCAACGATGGCATGGTTACGCTACGCACATGCATCCTGGTTTCAGCTCCCATACTGCCAAAAATCGAACGTGCACTCATGGACATATTGCAGACGAATCAGCTTGAACTGCGCCTCCCGCTGCCCCTTGCTGACGCAATGCTGCCGATAGGCATCCCCGGTTCCCGGACGTACCTGCAGCACACGAATCGGCTGCAGTCGCCCGCTGGCCCGTTTTGCCTTGAACTCAATATTCATCGCCGAGAGTCGTTCTTCCAACTGCCTCTCCAGCTCAACCGGCAGTGCGGCATGTTCCACGCACAGCGTGTAGCGCAGCTCCTCGACATCTGCCAGCATGACAAAAAACTCCGAGTTCATCCCATGTACATTCAGAACCTGCGCCACGGCCTCAGTGACCTGATGCTCATAGAGTTTTTCCCCTGTGATATTCGTAACCCCCTTCCCTTTCTGGAGAAAGCGGATCGTGGGGGTTCGATTGAAAAACCCCGTCACCTCAACGATGTCATTCATCGCATATCGGTAGAGCCCGTTCCTGGTGGTCACCATCACGGCGTATTTTCGGCCCGCTTGCAGGTGATGGAGCAAGAGCAACTTAGCGCCGGGCGCTTCGTCCTCAACCTCCGCAAACTCGAAGAAATTCTCATCCAGGGTCGGCACACAGCGGTTGTTGAGCACGTCCACATTCACCGTTCCTAAACATTCGCTCGAGAGATACCCCATCTCAATCACCCTGGTCCGTGGCGGCAACAACGCGCGCAGCCCGGCAATCAACATCGCGCAATTTCCACCCGTCCATGTCACCACGGCCTGCAGGTTCGGCCACAGCGTCGCGCAATCCAGTCTCGCTGCATGCCCGACGAGGGCCTGGAGCTGCGACAATCGCGCGGAACTGACCGGATAGGGCCTAGAGAGTGAGTCCACATCCGATTGTGACTTACCTGCCAGCATCTCCAGCAATGTCGGGAACTCCGAGCGGATCACCGCCAACAACTTCAGGATCGTCGACGGATTGGGCGTGGCTAGCACCGAAAGAGTAGGATCTGCTAAGGCGCGGACCGCAATGTTGAGATAGCGCTGCCGATAATCGGACTCAACCGGCCCCCCGCCTCGAAGCAGGCTTTTTCTCCGAATGGCCCCGGGCAGACAGTCGAACATCAACCCCGACATCGACCCGAATGGAGTCCCACCCGGCAAACGGCCCTCGATAGTGTGACCGCTGATCACCAGCACACTTCCGTCATAGATGACCGGCACTCCCTGCCATTGCGCATACGCAAACAGGCGCTAATAGCGTCGAATCGCGCCGACGGTTTCCTTGAGAATCGGAATATGTTTCGGCACGCCGGTCGTCCCGCTGGTTTGGGTAAACAGAACCGGTGGGTCGGACGTCAACAGCAGCTCGCGATTTTTCTCCTGGGTCTCGATGGCAGATCGCAGATCTTCATAGGTGCAGACCGGAACTTCACGGGCAAACTCTTCATAGGTTCGCAACGTGTCAAACCGATGCATCTGCCCGAAAGCCGTGCCGGCCTGGTGTCTCAGAATATCCTGCAACACCGCCAGCTGAGCCCGCTCCGGACAATGCGTCTGGGCAATGAAAGGATTCCAGTCCCGATATTTCGTCAGCATCAGGGACAGCGACAAGGTGGGATCGTGGAGCCATCTGAACATCCGGAGACT
>JACOEF010000072.1 GCA_024998705.1 Nitrospira sp. | reverse complement strand
CCTTTCGAATGCCGGCCAAACTGAAGGCCGTGGAGATACACCGCCAGGTGTTGGATGCCCAGAGTATGGCGTTGACGATGAGCATTCTGACCGAGGTCCATGTCGGTGCGCTGCAGTTTGCCCATGCGAGTCAGGAGTATCTCAATGCAAAAAACTACCACGAGACGCAGGTGGCGATTACCGATCATACGAAGAATTTGTGGCTCACGAAGAGTACCAATGACCTGACGTTCATTCGTGAACGCGTGAACGATGTGTTGGCTGAGGTGCGCATGGATAGCGCACAGTCCGGCGTCGAGTCCGCATACGCCACCTTGATGGCGTCGGTGGGTGAGGATGTCGCACCGAACGGCATCGACGGGCAGAGCGTCGCCTACCTCGCCGACGAACTTAGGAAGCAATGGGCGCCCGCTGTGAGTACGGTGGCTGCCCCAGGAAGGAGACCGGAATCCCATGCAATACCGATGGCCGATTAACGGGGTTCTAGGGGGGACGATCCTGTGGATGGTGTTGCTTGTGCCGCAAGCGAGTTGGCCGAAAGAGGAACGGTCGACCCCGGTACTCCGAGGCGTGAATGGCGCGTTGCGCGGCATCGTGAAAGCCCGCACGCAAGCCGTGCTCTATTCCCAAATTCAGGGCCGGATCGGTCAGATTCCGGTGAAAGAAGGGCAACGGTTCGAGAAGGGGGCGGCCATGGTCGAAATCGACTGTGAGAAGTATCGTGCAGAATTGGCGGGGGCCCTCGCCGATCATGAAGCAAAAGACAAGACGTTCCGGAACAATAAGGAACTCACCGCGCTAAATGCCGTGAGTACGTTGGAGCTGGAAATCTCCGAGGCCGAGGTGAAGAAAGCCGCGGCCTCCATTCGTCTGGCGGAGCTGAACGTGCGGAGTTGTCATATTGCGGCGCCGTTTTCAGGTCGTGTGGTGGCGGTGCTGGTCAATGAGTATGAAAACGTCTTCCCCAACGACAAACTGCTCAGTCTCCTGGATGACAGCAGTCTTGAAATCGAACTGGTGTTGCCTTCCTCTACCTTGGGATGGTTGAAACGAAAGTCGCCGTTTACCTGTACCATCGATGAAACGCGTCGGGAGTACACGGCGAGAGTGAAAGAGATCGGGGCGAATGTGGATCCGGCCAGCCAGACGATCAAGGTCATCGGCACGTTCGGCTCGCTGCCCGCGGATGTGCTCGCCGGGATGAGCGGCACCGCACACTTTCCATCGGGGCCACCGTAAGCCATGGCGACGTCTGCCGAACCGAGCGCACAGCAACTGGCGACACTGGTCCATTTAGCGACCCTCACGCACCTGGAGGGGCAGATCCGTGTGGCCAAGACTGTTCCGGAACTGCAATTCCTGTCGGTGAATGAGACTCGCCGGCTGGTTCCGTATGAACAGGCCTATCTTCTGGGCGGAGATGAAACGGGGGCCGGCGCCTGCCACGTGATCTGTGCTTCCAGCGTGGCCGTGGTGGAGCGTGACGCGCCTATGATTCGTTGGTTGGAGCAGGTCGCTCAATTGCTGAAACAAGAGCAGCCGAGCGATGCTCCGATGGTGGTGTCGGAGGAGATGTGCCCCCAATCGTGCCGCGAGGGGTGGCGCGAGCATGTTCATGGTCATGTCCTGTGGTGTCCGTTGAAGCACCCGGACGAAACGGTTTTGGGCATCTGGTGGCTTGAGAAGGAGATTCCCTGGGAAGAGAACGATGTGGCGATCGTCCAGCGGCTCGCCGGAAGCTTCGCGTATGCGTGGAAGGCAGTCGCGCAGCGCGGCCGGACGTGGCCAGGGAGGATCAAGAGGCCGTCCGCGTGGTTGGTCGGTGCGGCCATCGTCTCGGCGCTCTGTCTGCCGGTTCGGGTGTCGACGGTGGCACCGGTGAAGGTGATGGCGAAAGACCCGACCATTGTCAGTGCGCCGATGGATGGCGTGATTGCCGAGGTCCTGGTGCCACCGAATACGGTGGTCGCGCAACATCGGCCGCTGTTTCGTTACGAAGACACAAATGTGCGGAATCAATTTCAGATCGCGGAGAAGCAATTGGCGGTAGCGGAGGCCGAGCATGCCCAGGCCATTCAAGGCGGGTTCGCCGATCCGCAACGAAAAGCCGAAGCGCCCCTCAAAGCGGCCGAAGCCGTGTTGAAAGCCGCGGAGCTCGCCTACGCGCAGGAGATGCTGACTCAGGTCGAGGTCGGTGCGCCACAGGCGGGCCTGCTGTTGTATACCGACAAGGCCGACTGGGTCGGAAAGCCTGTCTCTGTGGGTGAACGGATCATGGAGAGTGCGGATCCGCAGCGCATCGAGCTGCGCATCGAACTGCCGGTGAGTGACGCGCTGCTGTTGAAGGAAGGGGCTAGCGCGGTGGCCTTCTTTGACGCGTTACCGTTGGAGTCGTTCGAGGCGACCGTGAGCCGGGCCAGCTATCATGCCGAGGTCCTGCCTGGAGATGTGTTGGCCTACCGGGTCACGGCGGACTTGACGGTGGTCGACCCCCGCCTCCGCATCGGCTGGCAAGGGTCTGCCAAGGTGTATGGAGAACGTGGCTCGTTGGCGTTTCTTCTGTTTCGCCGCCCCTTCACGGCCGTGCGCCAACTGATCGGAGTGTAACCGATGGCCGGGCCAGGATCAGCCTCCCCTCCACAAGAACGCAAGCTGCCTCCGCTGCGGAAGCACCTGCAGTTTCTCCGGGGCGCACCCACACCGGACGGGGTGCCGACTTGGACGATCGTCGATCCTGTCCGCAATAAATACTTTCAGATTCAGTGGCAGGTCTACCAGCTCCTGCAGCGCTGGTCATGCGGGACGGTGGAACAGCTTGTTGCGGTGATCAGCCGCGAGACCACCTCGTGCATCGGCGCAGAAGACATCGAGGATTTGATCAGGTTTCTGTATGCCAACAACCTGACCGAGCAGTCTGCGAGCGGTCACACTAAAGACTATGTCGAACAGGAGGCCGCGCGCCATCATCTCTGGTGGCAGTGGTTGCTGCATCACTACCTGTTCATCAAGATTCCGCTGGTGCGCCCGCATCGGTTTCTGCAGGCCACGTTGCCGTTGGTGGCGCCATTCTATACCCCGATGGCGGCCTGGTTCTTTGGAATCGTCGGCGTGGTCGGGCTGTTCCTCGTTGGGCAACAGTGGGAGACGTTTCTCTCGACGTTCTTGCACTTTTTCTCGTGGCACGGGGCCATGATGTATGGCGCGGTGTTTTGCGTCGTGAAGGTCGTGCACGAATTGGGGCACGCGTACACGGCGACACGATTCGGGTGCCGCGTGCCCACGATCGGAGTGGCGTTGATGGTGATGATGCCGGTGCTGTATTCCGACATCAGCGACTCCTATCGGCTGAGTTCGAGACGGAAGCGGGTGTGGATTGCCGGGGCCGGGGCGACGGCTGAACTCGGACTCGCCGCGGTCGCGACGCTCGTGTGGGGGTTTTTGCCGGACGGATTGTTTCGAAGCGTGGTCTTCGTCGCCGCAACGACAAGCTGGGTCATGAGTCTGGCAGTGAACCTCAACCCATTGATGAGGTTTGATGGCTATTATTTACTGGCGGACGGCCTGGGGCTGCCGAATCTTCAGGATCGCGCATTTGCCTTTGGTCAATGGCAACTGCGGGAGGTGCTCTTCGCGCCCGCCGCCCCTCCGCCTGAGATGGTGGGGGCATCCACTAGGCGGGTGCTGGTCTGGTATGCCTGGTGCGTCTGGCTCTATCGGCTGGTCCTGTTTACCGGAATTGCGCTCACGGTCTACCACTACTTCTTCAAAGTGCTCGGCGTGGTGCTGTTTCTGGTCGAAATTCTCTTCTTCATCTGTCTGCCGATCTGGCGAGAGGTGGCCGGATGGTGGAGTCGCCGGGCGGCATTCGCTCGCACGAGCCGCTTTCTGGTGACGATGAGTGTCTTCGCGACGCTGCTCCTGCTTGCCTGTATTCCCTGGTCTAGCCGTGTGGCGATTCCAGGGGTGCTGCAAGCCGGCTCGTACGCCACGGTCTACCCGCCGGCGCCAGGCCGGATTGTGGCGGTCTCCATGCAGATGGGGCAGGCCGTGCGAGCCGGCGACACGTTGCTGGTGCTCGAAAATCCAAAATTAGCCAAGGATGCCAAGTTGGCACAGACCCAGGCCGACCTCCTGGATTTCAGGCTGCAGCGTCAAGCTGGGTATGCAGAGGATCGAGAACGGGCGCAGGTACTGACCGAATCGCTACGCTCGAAACTGGCGGAGTTGGACGGCTTTGACGAGAAGCAGCAGCGCCTCGTGTTGCAGGCGCCCATTGATGGGGTGGTGGTCGATCAGGCTGATTCGCTCTATCCGGGCCGGTGGATCAACGAAAAGCTGGCGGTCGCCTATGTCGTGAAGGCGCAAACGGCCATCGTGGTCGCACTGGCGCCCGTGGAGGACTTGGGCGTGTCGGCTGTAGGGCAGGAGGCCCTGTTTATTCCGAACGATGCCACTCGCGAGACCGCTCGTGCCCGAGTGACCGAAATCCGAGATGTTGATGAGCAGGATTTTTCGGTGCCCTATTTGGCGTCGATCTACGGTGGGGCCGTGCCCGTGCGAAAAGATCCGCATGGCCGATTGCAGGCGGAGCAGTCAGTCGATCGCGTTGAACTTGAAGTATTGGATCATGGTATGCAAGCGGACCAGGCCGTGACCGGACTGCTCCATGTCACGGGCAAGACTCAGAGTGTGGCGGCTCGTGTTTGGGATCGGATCGTGGCGGTCATGATCCGGGAAAGCGGTTTCTGAGCAGGGAGCCTCATCACTGCTTGTCCTGTTCACGATCTGGTCTCTCCCAACGATAGTCTTCCCTGCGACGTAGTGGTGAATTCAGTCCGTTGGTGGCCATCGCTGCTTATTCCTCGATTCTGTTGGCTTCCGTTCGGGCCTCGGGCACTTACTTTACATAACCCTTCAGACTGACGCGATTTCTACCGAAAAAGAGGCGGGACGGTTTTGTCTTTCGAGGTTCTAGGGCACCGGGTATGTTCAAGTTTTTCAAGAAACTAAGATGGAAGCAGACAGAACCGGCACCGCAGGTTCCTATCGCTCCTTCGACATTCAAGCAATCTCTCCTGTCTCTCGAGCAACGGTTGATGTTCGACGCAGCGGCGGCGGCTACCGCGGCCGAGGTGACATCCGAGCAAGTGGCGCAGGACCAGGCCGAGGCGGCAGTTTCGACGGAGGGGACTGCCGAGGAAACGACTCCGCAGGATCAGGAGTCCCAAGAATTGCTCAACGCGATTGCTTCGTACGCACCGGGCGAATCCACGACAGAAGTGGTGTTTGTCGACCCCACGGTTCCGGACTATGAATCCCTGATTGCGGGTATGGGGCCCACTGTGGAAGTCGTTGTGTTGGATGCCACGCGGGACGGTGTGGAACAGATTGCCGAGACCCTTGCGGGGCGAACCGGGATTGACGCCATTCACTTGATTTCGCACGGCGACGCCGGGACGTTGCAGGTCGGTACGGGCACTTTAACGACGGAATCAATGACGGGGCAGTATGCGGACGAACTCGCGACCATCCGGCAGGCACTGTCGGAACAGGCCGACATCCTCGTCTATGGCTGCGACTTTGCTGAAGGAGATGTGGGCCAGGCGGCGGTCACTCGACTCGCTGAGCTGACGGGTGCCGATGTACAGGCCAGTGACGATGCAACCGGACACGTCTCGCTTGGTGGCGATTGGACTTTGGAGACCCAGACCGGCGCCATTGAAACGCACATTGTCGTGACCGATGCCCTGCAGATGGATTGGGTCGGGTTGCTCGACATGTCCACCGGCCTCATCGGCAACTGGACGTTCGACACCAATGCCACTGACAGCAGTGGCAATAACTATGACGGTACGTTAACCAACGGCGCGGCGATTGACACGACCGATGCGACGGACATCGTCGGTGGGGCAAAGCTGTCTTTGGACGGCGTCAATGACTACGTCGACCTCTCCGCCCATAGTGCCAATTTGGCCGGATTCACCCAGGGCACGATTGCCGACTGGATCAAGACCACGAGCACCTTTGAGACCATCTTCTCGATCTCCGATACAGCCGACACCGGGAGTTCTGCGGCGTTGTTCCTCGGTGCCTCGGGTTACCTCACCTACGAGGTGAGGGAGAACGGGGTCCTGCAGCTGGCAGTGTATCGTAGCAGTGCCACCATTAACGATGGCAATTGGCATCATGTTGCAGTGACGGTAGGAGCCTCCGGAAACAGTCTGTACGTGGATGGAGTTCTCGCGACGGCGGGCCAACTCACCTACGATGCCGGCAACGCAACGACACAAAGCTTCTTTAGCAGCGTCACCAGTCTCGACTCGATGGCCATCGGGCGGAACCAAGGTTCTGGTGGAGGCACGTGGTATACGAACGGGGCGATCGACGACGTCCGTGGCTACGACCGAGTGCTGACCGAGGGAGACATCGCACAGCTCTACACCACGAGCAACGATGCGCCAACCGACATCACGTTTGATTCTGAAGCGACTACAGAACAAATCATCAACACATACACCACCGGCGATCAGATAGACCCTGCTATCGCCGCATTTGGTGATGGTGGTTACGTCGTAGTGTGGGCGTCTAATGGGCAGGACGGCAGCGGGTACGGTGTCTATGGCCAACGCTATCATGCTGATGGGACGGCCAATGGCGCAGAATTTCTGGTGACCTCCGAAACCAGTGATTCCGAAACCGGCCCTTCAGTCGCCACCTTTGCCGACGGTGGCTTTGTGGTCGCTTGGCAAGATCAGCAAACAGGCGTCTACGCATGGACGGAGGCGCGGGTGTTTAACGCCGACGGCACGGCAGCCACCGCAGAGTTCAAGGTCAGCCCGGGAACCAACGGTAATGCTGAAGGGTACCAGCCATCTGTGCTGGCCCTCGACACGAATCGCTTCGTCGTAGTCTGGAGCAACGAAACCGGCGGCACCACCTATGACCTCGCTGGCCGCATCTATAACCGAAGCGGCGTCCTGCAGGGCTCACAATTCACGATCGGCTCGCTCCAATCAGGTACGGCGCTCTTCGGGGCGCAATCCGAACTCACCCTGCTCAACGACGGTGGCTTCGCCGCGACGTGGCGCACGTGGTCCACGAATGACACACACCTGCGAATCATGAATAGTGACGGCAGTGCCCGCTCGGCGGATATCGCCCTGAGCGGCGATCATCGATCCGACGTGACGACCTTACGCAACGGCAATGTGGCGGTGGTGTACGGCTCAGGCACCGACATTCTCGGCCGCATTTATAACGCATCGGGGACACTCATCACCGGCCCGTTTACCGTCAATACGTCCACCGCTGGCACGCAGCTTGAGCCGACGATTACGTACTCGGACGACGGCTTTGTCGTTGCCTGGGAGTCCGATACCGGCGATGGCAGCAGCACCGGCATCTACGCCCAACGTTTGATGCGACCGGCAATCGCATCGATGGTGAGACGCTGGTCAACACGACAATCTCGGGGGCACAGGCCGTACCTGAACTCATTGCGACACGCTCCGGTCAGGTACGCATGGTCTGGCAGAGTGAAAACGTCGACGGGAGCGGCTATGCCGTCGTGTCACGGGTGGTGGCCACGGGCACCGCGTCCGTGGCTGAGTCCGCTGCCAACGGAACCCGGGTTGCCGACGTGCTGGGCGTGTTCGATATAGACAACAGCGACACCGCGACCTATTCGCTGGTCGACAGCGCTGGCGGGAGATTTGCTGTTAACGCAACCACCGGTGTCATTACGGTGGTCAATAGCTCATTGTTGGATTACGAGACGAACTCGTCGCACCAAATCACGGTGCGGGTGACTGACGGCGGCGGCCTTACACGAGATGAGATACTTACGATATCGGTGACCAACGTCAACGACGCGCCGGTGTTGGCGGACATGGCGTTGACTTTAACGGTGGCGGAGGATGCCGGAGTGCCGAGTGGCGCGGTCGGCTCACTCATCAGTGCCTTCACCGGAGGCATCACGGACGTGGACAGCGGTGCCGCTAAGGGCATCGCGATTACGGGGACGAACGAGACCAATGGCATCTGGTACTACACGACCAACGGCGGCAGTACGTGGACAGTCGTGGGCGCGGTGAGCAACACCTCAGCCCTCTTGCTGGCCGACAACGGTAGCACCCGGTTGTATTTTGCGCCAGGCGCCGACTACAACGGCACGGTTTCCAATGCCATCACCGTCCGCGCCTGGGACCAGACCAGCGGGAGCAATGGTGCACGGGTGTCGTTGCCCACCAGCAGTAACACCGTGCTCGACAGTATGAGCAGTGCGTCGTTTTCCAACAACAACGGCACGGCGAACTGGTCGGGAAGCTGGGTCGAGAACGATACCGGCGGCGCGGGCGCAACGGTTGGCAGCATTGATATCACGTCGGGTTACCTGCGTTTCAAACCGACAACGGTCAGTGACTCCTTAGCCCGTGCAGTCGACCTTTCGACTGCCACGAGCGCGACATTTTCCTTTTCGATGCCGGCCACCTTCCTGAACACAGGGCAAATCCTTGTTCAGGTTTCCAATAACGGGGGATCCAGTTACACCACTCTGGAAACCATTACAAGCGCCTCGGCAACGGGCACCCATAGTTACGACATTTCGTCGTACATGGCATCGAACACGCAGATTCGTTTCTACGCGAGCGTGGCTGACAGCGGCGGGATTCGCATCGACGACGTACAGGTGCAGTACAGCACTGGTGGTAGTGGTGGCAGTACTGCCTATTCGACTGCGACCGACACGATAGCTGTGACGGTGACGGCGGTGAACGATGGGCCATCCTTCACCAGCCTCAATGGGACGCCGACTTACACTGAAGGCGGGAGCCCAGTCGTGCTGGACAGCACTGTCACGATGACCGATACGGAACTGACTGCGGCGAATAATTTCAACGGGGCGACCCTGACGCTCTCTCGAAACGGTGGGGCCAATAGCCAAGATGTGTTTTCCGGAAGCGGGACGTTGAGCTTGAGCGGGGGCAACGTCGTAGTGGGGGGCACCACCATCGGGACCTATACCAACAGCAGCGGCACGTTGACCATGACCTTTAACGGGAGTGCGACCAATGCGTTGGTGAATTCGGCGATGCAGCATATTGCGTATAGCAATAGCAGCGATGCGCCGCCGAGTTCCGTGCAAGTGAACTGGACGTTCAGCGATGGCCACGGCGGCAGCCAAGGCACAGGCGGAGCCTTAAGTGCTACGGGTAGCGTCACAGTGAGCATCACGGCGGTCAATGATGCGCCGGTTCTGACCGATTCCGGGCTGACCTTCCCCGTACTCGAAGATGCCGGTGCGCCGGTCAATGGCACGGCGGTTGGGGTTCTGCTGAGTACCTTCACCGGGAATATCACCGACCCGGATGGCGCCGTTGCGAAAGGGATCGCAATCGTCGGCAGCACGGAAACCAACGGCACGTGGTACTACACAACCGATGCCGGCGCCACCTGGCTCACTGTCGGGGCCGTCAGTGATTCAGCGTCGTTACTGCTTGCGGATACGGCCGGCACGCGCCTGTATTTTGCTCCCAACAGCAACTATACCGGGAATGTGTTCCCTGGGCTGATTGTTCGCGCTTGGGATCAATCCAGTGGGGTGGTCGGCACCAAAGTCGACACGACTGTTCAAGGCGGCGCCACGGCGTTCTCTCTGGTAGGCGACACGATTGATCCCACCGTCACTGCCGTGAACGATCCCCCGGTGTTCGGTAATCTGGACGGCACCCCGACGTTCATCGAAGGTGGAGCGGCGGTAGTGCTGGATGCCAATGTGTCGATCGTTGATGCGGAACTCTCGGCCCTGAACAACTTCAACGGGGCCACCCTCACGCTGGCCCGCAACGGCGGGGCCAATGCCGAGGATGTCTTCTCCAGCAGCGGCCCACTGAGCCTTAGCAGCGGCAACGTGGTGGTGAGTGGTACCACAATCGGGACCTACACCAACAGCGGTGGCACGCTCCAGTTTACGTTTAATGCCAACGCCACGAATACGCTGGTCAACTCAGCCATGCAGCAGATAGCCTACAGCAATAGCAGTGATGCGCCTCCGGCCAGTGCGCAAATCAACTGGACCTTCAGCGACGGCAATAGTGGCAGTCAGGGGAGCGGCGGTGCATTGACGGCTACCGGCAGCACCACCGTCACGATCACCGGGGTCAACGATGCGCCAACGATTACGAACCTGAGCGGCGATAGCCTGACTTATAGCGAAGGCGCCGGGGCGGTGGTGATCGAGCAAGGGGTCAATGCGCTGCTGGCCGATATCGACTCATCGAATTTCGATACAGGCACGCTGACCATCTCAATTCCATCTGGTGGAGACAGCACCGAAGATGTGCTGAGTATTCGGAATCAAGGGACGGGCGCCGGACAGATCGGCGTGAGCGGGTCGAGCGTCACCTACGGCGGCGTGACCATCGGGACCTTCACCGGGGGTAGTAACGGCAGCAACCTCGTCATCACCCTGAATAGCAGTGCCGATGCGACGACGGTCACGGCGCTGATCAAGAACATCACCTATGAAAATACGGATACGGCCGCTCCCACAACCGGCACTCGTACCGTCCGCTATGTGCTCACCGATGGAGACGGCGACACCAGCGCGAACTACGACGCCACCGTGACGATCAGCGCGGTCAACGATGCGCCAACGGATCTGGTGCTTTCGGCGAATACGGTCGCCGCGAACGCGGCGAACGGGACGGTGGTAGGGACGATCAGCGGGACCGATTCCGATACGGGTGATACCAAGACCTACAGCTTCACCGATTCGGCGGGCGGCCGGTTTGCGATCAACAGCAGCACCGGCGCAATCACCGTGG
>JACOEF010000429.1 GCA_024998705.1 Nitrospira sp. | reverse complement strand
CCGACCCGGGTGAACTCCCGTTCCTGCAGCACGCGTAGGAGTTTGGCCTGTGTCGCCGGGCTGAGATCGCCGATTTCATCCAGAAAGAGTGTGCCGGTGTGGGCCATTTCGAATTGGCCGACTCGTCGTGCCGTTGCATCGGTGAATGAGCCTTTTTCGTGACCGAACAGCTCGCTCTCAATGAGGGTTTCCGGTAGGGCGGCGCAATTCAGCGCCACAAAGGGACGTTCCCGCCGTGTGCTGTTGTAATGGATGGCCTTGGCCACGAGTTCCTTGCCGGTCCCGCTCTCGCCGGTGACCAGGACGGTCGTGCGGCTGTCGGCCACTTGCTCGATTTTGGCGTAAATTTCCTGCATTGCCGGGCTCTTGCCGATCAGGTTGTGAAAGGCATAGCGCTGGACGACTTGCGCGCGCAAGTGGCGCACCTCCTGCTCCAACTCCTGTTTGCCCAGCGCGCGCTCGATAACGATCTGGAGCTCCTCGACGTCGAACGGTTTGGACAGGTAGTCGGCGGCGCCCAGCTTCATGGCGTCGACGGCGGTTTTTACCGATTTGGTGCCGGTCAGCATGATCACGGGGATGGCTCGGTTTTCCGTGCGCATCGTTTGGAGCGCCGCCAACCCGTCGGTTCCCGGGAGAATCACATCCAGCAGGACCAAGTCCGGCGCGTCGTGCTTGAAGCTCTTGAGGCCCTCGGCGGCGTCCGCTGCTTCGAGAATCTCATAGGTCGGTTCCAAAACCGTTTTCAGCGAGGCTCGGACCCGCGGCTCGTCATCGATAAGTAATACCCGTTTTTTCATGTTACTCCCGTACTGCAGAAACGGTGGTGCGCACATCCGGTATCGGAAGATTCACGGAAAACGTGGAGCCTGCCCCGACTCGACTCTCCACCAGCAGGGCGCCGCCGTGCTCATGAACGATCTGGTGGGCGGTCGTCAAGCCGAGGCCCGATCCATCACTCGCGCTGTTGGTGTGTTTGGTCGTGAAAAAAGGGTCAAAAATATGATCGAGATGATCGGGCGAAATGCCGCACCCGTCGTCTTCTACCTGCAGTTGCACCCAGGTTGTGCGGCCCACCGGCGGTAACACCCGAGTGCGGACTTGGATCAATCCGTGACCGTTGGGCATGGCGTCGAGCGCGTTCAGGAGCAGGTTCAGGAGCACCTGTTTGATTTGTTGCCGATCGAGCGACAGCAACGGCAGCTCAGGCGCCAGCGTCGTCTGGAGCCGAATACCCCGATGCGACGCGGGAGATGACACGGACCCGAGGCAGGAGACGACCAGTTCGTTCAGGTCCACCTCGCCCGGCTGCGGGGTCATATAACTGGCATAGTCGAGGATCTCGTGGAGTAACTGCTCGATGCGATGGACGTCCTGAATGGCGATTTGGCTGAATTCACGGATGAAGACCGGGTCGTGTTGCCGTTGCGGGGCGAGCTGAATGAAGGTCTTGATCGAAGTCAGGGGGTTACGGATTTCATGAGCAAATCCGCCGGCCAGAATCTCCAACGAACGCAGTCGATCAGTTCGTCTCATCAAGGTGGAAGAGCGCCGCAAGTGGTCTTGCGCCAGGAGCTGATCCAACGTATTGCAGGCGATGCAGACGAGCGTCTCGGCCAGAACCAGGGTCTCCTCATCCGGACGAGGCTCCGTGCTGATCGGGCCGAGCGTACAGAATCCGAGGATGTGCGTGGCGTTCCGAAGCGGAAGGCACAGGGCTGCGTGTAGGGCCGCCATGGCTAAGCCGGCCGGCGACGATGAATTCTGCTCGTAGCGGAGACTGTGTGCCTCATCCGCCAGCCACGCCGAGAGCGCGTGATCATCCGGCAGGCTCAGAGGGAGCCGCGAAGGGGTGTCCTGCCCCTGAGACGCAAGCAGTCGATACTGCCCGCCGGGCTCCTGTATCCAGAGAGCCGCCTCCGGCAGGCGCAGCTGTTCGGCCAGGGTCTTTAACAGGCTTTGAGCGAGATGTGGGAGGTCGGTTGCACAGCCTACTGTGTCGGCGAAATTGCCGATGACTCTCAGGAGGTCTACGGAACCGGATAGGGTTGGGGTATGCCGGCTGTGCTCGTGGAGTGCCATAATCTCGCGCAGGAAATATCAATCCGGACACCATCGGATCGGTGGTGCCGCCCATGACACCGCAGGACTCGTGCTTGTGGGTGAAGTATATATGCGAGGTTTTGTTTCAGCTAGCGGAATCAGGTTTTTCGGCGACGGCGAGCAGGATCTGTCCGGAGAATGTCCGCACGAGTCTCGGCGGAATCGTGGTGAGCTGGGAAAGGCGGGCGGAGAGGGCCTCCTCCTGGAGCGCATGCAATTGACCGACACGCAGCGCGACACACGATTGGGCCATACGATTGAGTATCAGGCGGGCCTCTCCGGTGAACGCGTCGAGGCCTTGTTCCTGCAAGGCGGGGCGATAGAGAGCGGCCAGATCCGAGAAGGGGGTGAGGGCGCTGATGACGAGCCTTCCCCCAGGCCGAAGGACGCGGAAGAGTTCTCGAAGCGCATGGAGCGGAGAGCGTGAAAAGGTGAGGGAGAGATTTGCCACGATGCGATCGAATGACTGGTCTGCGAAGGGAAGGGTTTCCAGCGAGCGGCCGAGCACCCACTGCTGAGTGACAGGGGTCGGTCCCGAGATACGGCCGGAAAACAACTGGTCCACGTGTGTGAGCGCGTCCTGTGTGGCGGATTGCGCGTCCTGCAGCGCTGTGAACGAAACGTCCATGCCGACATAGTGCAGCGGCTGGTTGTGATGCCAGGTGTGCGCACGGAGGCGATAGGAGAGATTCAGGAGCAAGAGTCTGGCAAAGGAATGCATGCCACAGCCGACGTCGAGTAGCGTAAGCCCCCCGTCCAGTGGCTGGAGGAGCTGATAGAGCTGGTCGACGTAGTGCCAGTGCGCCGGGAGCTCATCCAAGGTCTGCGTGAGATCGATGTGCGCAGCCCAGAGGCGTTCTCGGCCACCGATTCCTGTCGCGTACTTGATGCGAAGTTGATCTCGCTCGAAACGGACGCGAACCGATGTTGCGCGCGAAAGATCGTGAGCTGCGAGGGTGGACGGGGGATGTGCGAAGGTCTCCGGCGTCGAGCAGAGCTGCGCGATTCGTTGCCAGGTTGCGTGGCGTGCTGACGGGGTGACGGTGTCGGCGGTCAGCAGAGGAGACGGGAGGAGCACTCGGCTCCCTCGTGCCCCGAGCCGATGGAGCACATCGTCCAGAAGCGCCGGGGTCGGGTTGGGTATCTGAGAGTCCGCCGTACCTGGCCCGGCCGTCAGAAGCACGACGTCGGTTTCGCAGTGTGCGAGATCCTCCTGGAGTGCCTTCAGTTCCGTGTAATGTGCCGCCACGGCATCGGCGAGGAAATGGTCGATATCGAGTGGAATACCCAAGAGGTTGCCCAGCCCCAGCCGGACCCCCGCGAGATGTTCCTGCAGGATATCTCGTTGATGGAGGCTCGTCAGGAAGTGCTGGAGATCGAGTGTGGGGTTGAGAAGGAGAAGGCGACGGATCCGTCTGTGCCAGTCTTGCCGACGTAGGGCGATCCGTCCGAGGAGGTCGTGTGCCAAAATAGTGATGGAGGCTCCCGGGCATTCCTTCTGTGCGAAACTCAGTACCGCATCGAGGTCGTCTTCCAGGGACGTGAGTGTAGTTTGCGCCGCATCCCCGTCACTGAGCCCGATGTGACGGCTGTGATCGTATCGAATTACCTGTATCCCGGAACCGACGAGCGCATAGGCGAAGCCCACGAAGGCTTGTTGCGTGACTCCATACCCGGGGCAGAGCAGCACTAACGGAGGCGGTTCGCTCTGTGTGTGCGAGGGAACATCGTGGCAGAGGGCAATGGTGAGTCCCGCAGGATTGCGTACGGCATGTGTGGTGGTGCGCGCAGGCGAATTGGCCACCGATTCGGCCAGATCTTGCGGCGCACGGATTCGCGGCGCAAGCAGGCTCCGGAGTCGGTGCTCTTGTGCGGGAGAGAGCTCCTCGAATCGTATCCCGAGTCGGCATCGCACTGTTTCGGGAAGCATCGGACTCCCCGTTGGCCTGGTTGGGGGGCGACGGGTCCAGACGATACGTGCCGGCCACGGTTCTTCGGAACCTTCAAGCTGAGAGGCGGGAAGGGAAGGTGTGTTCGGATCAATGAGGACCAGCTGAATGACCTGGTGTATCTCTGAGGGGTCCGAATCATCAGGTAGTTCGATGCAGGCTCCGTCCAAGCTTAGATTGAGGGCAAGCCATGGAAGGCGGGTCGATGTACCGGCCAGCCGAATCAAGCAGGGGACGTGCAGGCGTATGGCTTCACGTCGGTCTGCGGGGCTTGTCGTGGATGGGAGGCCATCGGCGGAATGGCGGTCTTCGGGAGAAGACAGTGGAAGGATCAACCCCTCAAAGGTCACGACGGTCGAGCCATCCTGTAACCCCTCGAGCAGCGACCGGAGGACATTACGATCGCGCTCACTGCCGGGAGAAAAAGCGATCACGAAGTGCGTGATCGCTTGAAAGGGGAGGTCGGCCGGCGTCGCGGGCCGTTCGTGTACCACGCCTTGCAGCTCGAGGAAGCTCACGGGTGTTTTGATGACGACATACGCCGGTTGCAGGTGAATGGAGGGCGCCAGATCATGGACGGTCAGGAGCGCGCCACCCGTACTTATGTTCCGTAGCAGGCCTCGAAGGGTGGTGCCGCCGATCGATAATTGGACGGGAAGCGAGAACAGCTTGCGCTCGGATCGGCGTCGGTCTGATGGCTGTTGTGCTGGGTGTTGAGCAGGTGTGT
>JACOEF010000743.1 GCA_024998705.1 Nitrospira sp. | reverse complement strand
GTCTACCCCGGATCGGACGACGGAGTACAGGTGTCCCGGAAAAATGCCAAAACTGATGCTGACGGTAATCATGATCAGCAAGGGCATGCGATCAATGACGGTCACGGCATCATGCGAATGGCTGTATTTCTCTGCCATGGACCCATAGAACAGACCGCGCATCATTTTAAAGAGATACGCCATGGTCAGCACGATACCCAGGACGGCAATGACAACCTGGAACGGATATTTGTTCCAACTGCCGACGATGATCATCACTTCGGCAATAAAGTTCACCGTGCCGGGCATCCCGATCGATGCCATGCAGCCGATGACAAAGGCCGCGGAAATAAATGGCATCCGGTTGGAGAGGCCTCCCAGCGAAGGAATGTCGCGGGTGTGGGTTTGATCGTAGACCCAGCCGGCCATCGCGAACAGCATTCCGGTGGCCATGGCGTGAGCAAACATATAGATGACGGCTCCGCTCAGGCTGATGTAGTCGAGCGCGGCCATGCCCAGGAACACGTAACCCATGTGGCTGGAGCTGGAATAGCCGATGACGTACTTGGTGTCTTTCGCGTAATAGGCGACGAGCCCGCCGTAGATGATGCTGAAAATGCACAGTACTGCAGCGATCGGCATGAGTTCGCGGGTGGTCTCGGGCAGAATTTCGAAGGCGACCCGGATAATCGAGAAGTGCCCCAATTTCATCAGCACGCCCGCGTGTAACATGCTGGTGGCCGCCGGGGCTGCCGCGTGGCCGACGGGGGACCAGGAGTGCAGTGGCCAGATCGGAGCAATCGATGCAAAGCCGAAAAAGATCAAGAGCCAGATCAGCGTGGCAAGTGGGCCGGAGAAGTGAGCCTGCTCGCGCAAGATCAGAATATCGAAAGTGTTGAGTCCTGAGAATTTGTAAATCAGGAGAATGCCCATCAATGCTGCGACGGCGAACGCGGAGAGAAAGAGGACCAATTTCATGGCCGCGTATTCTTTGCTGTTCGCGCCGAAATTGAAGATAAAGCCGACGGAATCCCGCTGTTTGAGGCCCTCGGCATCCGTCATCTCCAGATACTTCTTCGTGTGGCTGCCCCACATGCCCAGGAGGAGGTACATGGGAATCACGGACATTTCGTAAAAGAAGTACAGGAAGAACAGATCCAGCGACATGAATACGCCGATAGTCGCCGCAGCAAGAATCAGGATCCAGATGTAGAACTCTTTCACCCGGTCTTTGATGTGCCAGGAAACGAAAATACCGGCGAAGAGAAGGATGCCGGAGGCCAAGACCAGCGGGGTGCCGATCCCATCGACCCCGAGATGGAGGGAAATGCCCAGCTGCCGTGACCACTCAATGCGCTGGATAAATTGAAAGCCGCCTTTTACCGGATCGTAGGCGTAAAAGAGATAGATTGATGCGATCAATGAGATAAAGGCCGAACCGGCTGCAATGCCGCGGACCAGCGAAAGCTGGCGGTTGGAGACGAAGATCAGGGCGAGGGCCCCGACAAACGGCGCGAACAGAATAATGAGCAGCGTGTATTCAGCCATGGTCCTACTTAGTCGGCACGTGGATGACAGTGTCTACTGAGGCTACTTTCGCACGATCCAGTCGGTCGACGAGAGCCTGAATCGATCCATTCATCATTCTCAGGAACGGCGATGGGTACAGGCCGATCCACAAGATCATCACCGACAGCGACAGCGCGATCGCCATCTCTCGCATGTGGAGATCCTTGATCGCCGCGGAGACGTTCTTGCTGAGCGGGCCGAGCATGGCGCGCTCGTAATACCACAGGAAATAGGCCGCACCGAAGATGACGCCGGTCACCGCCACTGCGCCATACCACCACTTGGCCTTGAAGGCGCCGAGGAGGATTAAGAACTCCCCGACAAATCCATTGGTTCCCGGGAGCCCGATGGAGGCCATGCCGATTAAGAGGAGGAAAGAGGCTAAGAGCGGTACCTGTTTCGCGAATCCCCCGAAGGAGGATAATTGGGAACTCTGTTGTCTGGTCGATAAGAAACCCGCCATGAAGAAAAGACCGGCGGTGCTGAATCCCAGGTTGATCATGGTCAGCAGGCTGCCCTGCAGTCCTTGGAAATTCAGGGCAAAGAGCCCGACCACGACAAACCCGAGGTGGCTGATGCTGCTGAATGCGAGGAGGCGTTTGAAGTCTGATTGCACTAGCGCCACCACCGCCCCATAGAGAATCGCCGCAAGGGCCAGCACCATGACGATGGAGACCACGCCTTCACTCTTCGACGCATCGGGAAGCAATGGGTAGGTAAAGCGCAAGAAGCCGTAGGTGCCCAGTTTCATGCCCGCCAGCATGACAGCCATCCCGATGGGGCCTTCAACAAGGGCGTCAGGGAGCCAGGTGTGAAACGGGAAGACCGGCGCTTTGAAGGCCAGCCCCATGAACATGAGCCAGAAGATCAAGAGCTGCTGGGAGAGCGGGATGGGGACCGAGAGTAACTCCAACAGGTCGAACGAGTAGACATGGTCGAGGTGATGACTCACGGCCCATTGGTGATAGTTGATGTCCAGCAAGGCGATGCCGACCAACATGAAGACACTGCCCAGGAGCGTATAGAGAACATACTTGAGGGCTGCGTAATGGCGTTCTGCTCCTCCTCCCCACAACTTGATCAGGAAGTAGCTGGGAATAAGCATGAGTTCCCAGAACACGAAGAACAAAATCAGGTCGATCGACGCAAAAATGCCCATCGTGGTCGTCTCAAGGGCCAACAGCGCCATGAAGTACAGGCGGATTTGATTGCGTACCGTATCCCAGGAGTAGATGACGACCAGCACGGTCAGGAACGCCGTCAGGCCGACGAAAAGCACACTAATGCCGTCGACCGCGAGGTGATAGCCGATACCGAGAGCCGGCAGCCATCGCGCATGCTCGGCGAATTGCATGGCGGCGGAGTCCGGCACAAAGCGCACCAAAACCAGGCAGGCCAGAGCCAATTCCACCAGGGTGATACCCAAGGTAGTGGTTTTGATGAGATCTTCGTCTTCGATCAACCAAAGCACCGCCGCTCCGGCGAGCGGGAGGAAGATCAGATACGAGAGGATCGGAAATCCAAAACTGAACTCTTCAAGCATCGTGTGTCCAGGAATTCTGCTGCGTCAGCGTGATAAATACCCGTTTGAACCGGTTGAACCGCTCCCGGTCCAAATTAAAAGAATGAGGTGCACGAGAATAAATAGGCCGGCCACAATAAGGGCCGCATACTGATGCACCATGCCGGTCTGAAGTCGTCGCCACGAGCGGGCCAGGAGGTGGTTCGCATAGCCGATGATGTTCAAGCCGGCGTAGACCACATGTTTTTCCGTCCAGGTGATGGCCGCTGAACTCGCGTCCGTTCCCCGATCAATGGACCGCACGAGGCCATCGATAACGGTTCGGTCAAACCAATCACAGAGTCTCCCGATCTGTTTGGTGGGTTCCACAAACAGGCGGTCATAGAGTTCATCGACGAAGTATTTGTTGAGCAACGTCGTATAGACTCCGGGCATCCGTGCAGCCAGCGCATCTGCGGCTGTTGACGGCCCGCTATAAAAATAATGTGCCAGACCCCAGCCCAAGAGTGCGATGGCGGTGGCCGTTCCCATCAGCCCGAGCATCAGCGCAGGTGGGGTGGCATGTTCCTCCCCCGCTACGCCCGCTACTGAGTGGAGGAAGTGGTGGAACCAGCCGTTTTCTGGGGGAACACCGGGGAAACCACCGATCACGGAGAGCGTGGCCAACACGACGAGGGGCGCGATCATCACCATGGGAGATTCGTGGACATGTTCGGCGGTGTGATGATCCAGGCGCGACGTTCCGTAGAACGTGAGATAGGTCAGGCGGAACATATAGAACGAGGT
>JACOEF010000742.1 GCA_024998705.1 Nitrospira sp. | reverse complement strand
TTCCCGTCCAGATCAAAACTCTCATGAACGAGTTCCTCCCGATAACGCAGCCGGCTTTTTCGAAACAACTGCGGCTGCCGGTAGTCGGGAAACCAGCCGCAATGTTTGATCCATCGGCCGAGAAAGTAATTCTTACGAGGGACGAAGTAGGCATCGGCGGCGGGACCGCCTGCCAGCACACGCCGGATCTCTTCGCGCAATTCGGGTGTGGCCCGTTCATCGGTATCCAGACTGAACACCCAGTCGTGCGTGGCATGGGCAAGGGCCTCGTTCCGTAGACGGCCGAACCCGTGAAAGTCATGCTGATAGACCTTGCCGGTGAACTCCCGGCTGATCCGCTCGGTGGCGTCGGTGCTGTGAGAATCCACGACGATGATTTCATCCGCCCAGGTGATGGACTCCAGGCAAGCCTGCATATTGGGCTCATCATTGTAGGCGATGACCACAACCGACACCGGGAGATGATTCACCACGACAGATCCTTCTGCCACAACATCCAACAATTCGTGAAAGAACGCCGGTCACACACGATCAGAGTCGTGTCCCGAACTCGCGCCAGGACCAAAGGCGATTGGCATCGAGCGCGACATTCGCCACCTCGTACAGGGCCATCAACTCCCGTTCACGCGAGTCCGACCGTCGTGACCGACCCCACTCGCCCTCAGGAAAATCGTTGAAGTCGAGTGTCGCGCTCTGAAACGTCTCGGTGGAAAACGAATACAATACCAGTCCATCCTGGCTGGCGAGGCCGACCAAATTGTCATAAACACTGGTCAGATACGCCACCTGATCCGACAGGCAGTCCCGGACCAACAGACAACTCAGATCCTGCCCGGCAAACGCCCCCACTGCAGGCAGGGCACCGTTGAGTGCCAGCAGAGTCGGAGCCACATCGACCTGGCTGGCAACTGCCGACACGGTACGTGGACGATACGTCGCCGGACTACGCAACGACTCGTCCATCCAGATAAACAACGGCGAAGCAAAATGACCGGCCTTTCGCTCGATATCGTTGCTCCCAACGGGTTCATGCCGGCCATGGTCACCCAACACGACGACGACCGTGTTCCGCAGGAGTCCCTCGTGAACGAGTTTTGAAAACACCCGCTCCAATTCGTGATCCGTATATCGCAAGGCGCCCACATATTTGTCCTACACCTGCTCCTGCAGCAGACGCACCTCGGGATGATTCAGCGGAGCCGCGAAGGGATGGTGGGTCGACAATGTGAGGGTCGCCAGAAAGAACGGTTTGCCCTCTGCCTGACGTTGCTTGATCCGTTCGTAGCAGAGATCAAACAGTGCACCGTCGACAATGCCGAGGCCCATCCGCTCCCCATCCGTGGGAAAATCTCTCTCGTCGATCAGCTGCTGCAAACCATTGCGCGCCACGAACGACTGAAGCCGGTTCAGGTCGCGATGCTGCCCGATCACCATCTCCGTGCTATAGCCCTGACGCTGTAACAGGGACGGCAGACAGAGGTAGTCGTGGGCATACCGCGTTTTCATCGCGGCCGCGCCTTGCCGGGGAAACGCGCTACAGAGGGTCGAAAACAGTCCCCGGGAGGTTTGAACGCCGTTGGAGAAAAAGTTCTCGAAGTAGACGCTGTCCTGCTTCAGACGATCCAAAAAAGGCGTGCCCTGAATCTCGCCATACCGTTGTCCGAGATACCGTCGATCCAACCCTTCTAGAAATACCAGCAGGATATTA
>JACOEF010000741.1 GCA_024998705.1 Nitrospira sp. | reverse complement strand
TTTTTTCACCCGATCAATCAGCGCCAGCTCATCCGGATTCGTCGTAAACAACAACTGAGTTTCCCGTGGTACGGTCAGTCGGCAAATGCCTCGCCCAAACGGCGTGATCATGAAAATTTCTGAGTACTCCGTGGTCTTGGTGACGGAGGACAAGAGTCTGTATTCCATTTCCGACAACACGATGCGCCCATTGTTCCGAAACGCCGCAATGCTCTCGGTCTTTTGCTTGAGCAGTCCCACAAACTCCGCATTTTCGAGCAAATAACGCCCCACATCCCGCATCTTGTCGTAGTAGTCGTTGATGCCCTGCGTGATCGTTATCATGGAGCCACCCGACTTCCGAACTCGGCGCGCGCCGGTCTCGAAAAAGGCCGCGGTATTGCCTCCCTGGGACAACAAGTCCCACGCCTCATCCAGAATGACGAATTTCCGTCGGCCGCGGTTCTCTTTTTTATACATCACCGCCTGAATATTCATCTGCATCTGCAGGAGGATCACCGATCGCAACTGCTTCTGCTCGTTCAATCCATCGAGTTCAAGCACCACGAAGTCGTTCTCGAAATTGACATTGTTCGTGCCGTTGAAGAGGTGGGAATACATGCCGCCCTTCGCATAGGACGCCAACACACGCGCCAGGTCTCTGGCCCGAGGATCCGTCATGCTCTTCAAAACTCGGTGCACCGAGTCCGGACAGCCCTCACGCCCTTCCCCCTCAAGGACACGCATGATCGCTTCTTCGATGAACGAGAGCTCGACATCGGAGAGCGGACGCGACGGGGATGCCATTTGCGCGTGCAGCGCCTTGAGCGTCGCCAGTTCATCCGCTCGGTCACTCGGATCGTCATCCCCTCCGGCACTGCTCCCCCAATGCACCAGCTTGCTGAACGGGTTGAAACAAAGGCGCTGAGCGTTGGCCCCGTACTGGATGTATTGACCCTTGAGCAGCTCCACCAGCTTCACATAACTGAAGCCGGCATTAATGACCCACACCTGGCCACCGATGCCCAAGTAGCTCTTGATCCAATTGTTCATGAAAAAGGACTTGCCGGCGCCCGACGTGGCCGCGATCGCCATGTTGTAGTTCGTCTGCTGGTTGGCGAAGACATCCATCGTGATGAGTTGGCCTGAGCGAGATGTCAGCAGCACCACGGGAGCCCCGCCCCCCTTCC
>JACOEF010000399.1 GCA_024998705.1 Nitrospira sp. | reverse complement strand
GGCGCGCGCGTTTGCCTGTCGTCCGCCGATTCTCTTGGCCGATGAGCCTACCGGCAATCTGGATTCCTCCACAGGCCAGCAGGTGATCGAATTGATCATGGCCTTGCACCGCGATGCCGGGACGACTCTGGTCTTAGTCACCCATGACCGGCACCTGGCCGCATCCATGGAACGTGTGATCACGCTCCGGGATGGACGAGTGGCGTCAGATCACCTCGCGTCACTTCACCATAGGACACCTGACCTCGAAGCATGATTCCCTTTTGGTTCATGATGGCCTGGCGTGAACTCCGTTCGGCCTGGCGACACTTTCTGTATTTTCTCGGCTGCATTGCCTTGGGAGTCGGGGCGGTTGTCGGGGTGTCTCTTTTTTCCAGCAATGTTGAACGGGCAGTCCTGAAGGAAGCGCGCGGCTTGCTGGGGGGAGACCTGGAGATTCGCCTGTCCAGACCTGTCGGTGAGGCAGGTTCGCTCGTCCTTCAGAGCCTCGCAGCGCGCGGGATTCAGCGCACACGAGTGAGTGAGTTGGTCGCGATGGTGGCCCGAGTTGATCGCGCCCAGGGCGCGGCAAATGTGACGCAGTTGGTCGAATTGAAAGCAATCGAATCAGGCTATCCTCTGTACGGAACCGTACGGGTTGATCCTGACCAACCCCTGCTGGAACTCCTGCATCAGGCCGGAAAGAGCTGCCGGGAAGCTTGCCATGGGGCCGTGGTTCAGGAAAGTCTGCTGATTCGTTTGGGGTTGGTCGTGGGTGATGCGATCAAGATAGGACAGGCGTCATTCCGGATTACCGGCGTCATTCACACCGAGCCGGATCGAATGGCGAATATGTTCAGCTTGGGGCCGCGAGTCCTGATTTCTCAAGAGGGTCTCCTGGCTGCCGATCTCGTGAAACCGGGAAGTCGCCTTCGCGAACGACATCTCCTCAAGTTGCCCGCTTCCATGGCCCTGTCCCCGCTGCTCCATGAGCTCCGCGGCCGCCTTTCCGCGGAGTCCGCACGGCTCTCTTCCTATCGGGACGCGCAGCCACAGCTCAAACAGTTTCTCGATCAACTGACTCGGTACTTGGGGCTAGTGGGATTGACGGCGCTGTTTGTCGGCGGGATTGGCGTGGCCCTGTCGATTCAGGCGTTCGTTCGAGAAAAGCTTCAGTCGATTGCGATCCTCAAGACATTGGGCGCGGATACACAGACCATCATCTATTCGTATCTGGGGCAGGCTGTTGGATTGGGGGTGCTGGGCAGCGCGGTCGGTATTGGAATAGGACTCCTGCTGCAAGCTGTGTTGCCGCAGGCGGTCTCCACCTTACTTGCGACGGATGTTCTGCAACAGGTGGAGTTTACCTCCGTGCTGTCGTGGACCGCGCTGGCGCCGATCGCGAAGGGATTAGGCTTAGGGGTGCTGACCACGCTTCTGTTTAGTCTGTGGCCGCTCCTGACGATTCGAACCATCAAGCCAGCGGTCATCTTCAGGCGTGAAGTGGAAGGTGCAATTCGCCCTGCAGGTCGCTCCGACACATCGGTCTGGGCCCGGGTCGTACGGCTGATTACCGCCGATCCTGTTCGTACCATCGCCGCGACCGGTATCGGACTTGGGTTGGCGGGGCTTTCGGTGTGGCAGGCCGGGTCTCTGACGATCGGAGGTCTGTTCATCGGCGGACTCTTGGTAGCTGTGGTGGCGTTAACCGTGACAGCGAAGGCGCTCCTGTTCGGGATACGGGCCTTGCCAAGCCCGCGTGCGCTTTCTCTGCGACAGGCGCTCGGCAACATTCACCGCCCAGGGGGGCAAACGCTTGGAGTGATGGTCTCCATCGGTGTTGGCGTCATGGTCATTCTCGCGATTGCGTTGCTGGAACAAGCCTTGGTGCGTCAAGTCGGCGAGAATCGACCGAACGATTCGCCGACCTTCTTTTTTGTCGATATTCAGCCGGATCAAGCTGAGGGCTTCTCTACCTTGGTACACCGGCGCACCGGCGATGTCGTTCCTGATCTGACTCCGCTGGTGCGCTCTCGATTGCATGCGATCAATGGGCAGGCGGTTACGGTCGAGCGGGGGTCCGAACAGGAAGACCAGCCCGGTCAATCGCGAGAAGAGAAACGGAAGAATTGGTATGTGAACCGTGAGTATGTGCTGACCGTTCTCGATCAACTGCCCAAAGATAATAAAATTGTTAAAGGCAGCTGGTGGAGGACGGGGCAGGTATTTGCGCGCCCGCAGGTGTCCGTCGAAGAGGAGGCGGCAAAAAGCCTCGGCATTGATGTGGGCACCACTCTGGACCTCAATATCCAGGGGACGATCATGCGGGCGGAGGTGAGCAGTATCAGAAAGGTCGAATGGGGAAATTTCTCCACGAATTTTTATATGATTTTTTCACCGGGCGCATTGGATGGCGCGCCGATGACCTATGTCGCGACGGTGCGGGTGTCCCCACAGGATGAGGTGGCGCTTCAATCGGCTGTGGTCGCCGCCTTTCCCAATGTGACGGCCATTAACATCGGCGAGGTGTTAAGCAGTTTCGCGCGGGTACTCGACCGTCTCTCTCTGGCTATTCGTGCGGTGGCTTTATTTTGCCTGTTGGCCGGGGCTCTGGTCATGTCGGCGGCCCTGGCGGCCACGCAGTATCGTCGTCTCTATGAGGCGGTGATTCTCAAAGCTCTCGGCGCGACCCGTGCGTTGATTGCCCGGTCGTTTGCAGCGGAATATGCCCTATTGGGTTGTGTGGCAGGGGTGATCGGCGTCGGCCTGGCCAGCCTCTTTTCGTGGGCGATTCTGCGCTATATCCTGGAATTGCCCTGGTCGTTGGAACCCTCGTTGCTGGGCATCGGGCTGGGCTGCACCGTCATGCTCACCCTGGTCGTAGGGTTCCTCAGTACCTACCGCTTGCTCGGGCGGCCTCCGTTGACCGTGCTCCGGCACGAGTGACGGCCGGCCGTTCTCGCTATATCGCTGGGCGTGCCAGGGCCGCGCGAATGGCGTCGCGGTCGCGTTCCCGAAATCGCACGGCGATATGCAGTTGTTCCAGGTACTGTTCCAGAGTCTTGCCGCCCAGATCGATCTTCCGTGAGGTGAAGAATGCTCTGACGTCTCGCTCCAATTCAGGGGTTGAGAGGCCGGTGATTCCTCCGCACATGCGGCGCAGTCCACTCTTGGGGAACTGCCGGTCCATCTGTTCCCAATTACTTTTCACAAACTCCCAGGCCTTTTCCCGGATATAGACATTGTGCAGCAGGCTGCTGACGAGGAACGGTGCGTCTTGGGTGCGGATCTCGTCGGTGAGGGTTTTCGCCAGGGTGCGCTCCAGTAGGGCGGGTAGCCGGAAGGCCGCGAGGGAGAAGAGATAGCGGCGCTCTTCCTGCGGGGTGGAGGCCTTGTGGAAGCGGTTGAGAAATTCCTCGTACCGCGTGTCATCGCCTGTGAAGGCCAGGATGGACACGAGTGCCGGGATGACATTGGGGTCAATCGGTCGAGTCTGTTGATGCAAGGCCGTATACGCTTCCAGCGCCTGGGTTTGGACGCTGTGGTCACGTCCCAATGTGCCCAAGGCGCGAATCACGTCACCGCGTAGTTCTTTCACCAGATCCCGCTCGTCGGCACGCGGCGTCCATCCCAGTTTCTGGAATGTCGGGGTGAGACGATTACGCACGAAGGCGGCCAACAGTGGGCGGTCCTCCTCGCTCAGCAGGTGATTCATGGTGGAGAATGATCCGAGCATTACGGCCCAGACGTGGGGATCCTGTTCGCCACGGAAATGTTCGGTCAAGCTGAGATAGTCGGCCGGAGTCACCATGCCGGCGACGGTAGAGGCCCACGTGTCGTTCAGGAGATTAAACCGTTCGACGGGAGCCAGGCTCTGGAGGCCAGTCTGTTGCAGGCCGTTGAGGAGCTCTGTGCTGTAGCGAACGCGGTAAAACCCATGCCCGCCCTCATTCGCCAATATCGATGTCCAATCCTTCGGCAACGGGATGCGGCTCTCCCGCTCGCTGAGCAGCACGCGCTTGGTTTCAACGCCCCGCGCACTGTTGATACGTAACTGAATCGGAACCTGCCAGAGTTGCGCAGGGGTACCGGACGATGTTGCCGTAGAGTCTTCGGCGTAAGTGAAGCGACGTTGCGTGAGGGTCAGGGTAGAAGCAGAGTCGACGGCAAGTGAGAGCAAGGGATATCCCGGCGAGAAGATCCACTCGTTCATGAGCGCCGGAACATTCTGTTGTGAGGCATGCGCGAGCGAGACCCAGAGGTCGGTGGTCTCTGCGTTCCCATAGGCATGTGTCGTCAGATAGTGGCGGACGCCGTCCCTGAACACCGTCGGGCCTATATGCTGTTCCAGCATGCGCAGGACGGAGGCCCCCTTTTCATAGGTCAGCACGTCGAACATGGCTTCGGCTTCTTTAGGCGCGCGCACGGGGAACTCAATCGGTCTTGTGCTGAGCAGACCATCCACCGACAGGGCGGCGGCGCGTGAGACGCCAAAGGCGGTCCAGCGTTCCCATTCCGGTTTCCAGGCATCAACCACCAGCATTTCCATGAATGTGGCGAAGGCCTCATTGAGCCAGAGCCCGTTCCACCAGGCCATGGTCACGAGGTCGCCGAACCACATGTGGGCATTCTCGTGCGCGACCACATCCGCGATTCGTCCCTGCTCCGCGTGGGTGGCCGTGCGCTGGTCCAGCAGCAAGGCGGTTTCACGGAACGTGATCGCGCCCAGATTTTCCATCGCTCCTGACGCGAAGTCGGGGATGGCGATGAGATCCAGCTTGTCGCCTGGATAGGGGATGCCGTAGTAGTCGGCGAGAAAATTCAGCGAGTAGACGGCGATGTCTTGGCCGAACGGAGTCAGGTGCTGTTTGCCGGGCACGGACCAGAGGCGGACCGGGGTTTGCTGAGCCATGGTGGTGGCTGTCGATTCGAGTTTCCCGACGATGAAGGCCACGAGATACGTGGACATCTTCATGGATTCCGCGAAGCGCAGCACTCGCTTTTCGCCCTCTTGTCGATCGTCCACGATCCGGGTATTCGAGATGGCGGTCATCGCAGGATCGATCGCGAGGGTGACGGCGAAGACGGCCTTGAATTGAGGTTCGTCCCAACAAGGGAAGGCCCGCCGGGCGTCGGTCGCTTCGAACTGGGTTGCGGCCAAATTGTGCGTGACGCCCTGCTCATCCTTGTAGCTGCTCCGATAGAACCCGCGCAATTTATCGTTCAGTATGCCGCGAAAGGCGAGGCTCAATTTCCAGGCGCCGGGGTGAATGACCGACGGGAAGGTGATGTGGCATCGCTGATGGTCCTCGTCCATCCGCACCGTCCCGGTGCGCGGCGGCGGTCCGTCGCCGGACAATGTCGCCGTCGAGATGTCCAATTCGGTCGCATTCAAGAGAATCTCAGTCGTCGGTTCGGTCACCGTCAGTGTGACGACCTCGTGGCCGGTGAACGAATGTGCCTGGAGGTCCGGTTCGATACGCAAGTCGTAATGAGACGGGATGACATGGCGCGGAAGTCTGTATGGATCGTGAGTCGTCATAGATGCACCCATGGTGTGTTGATTCGACTGTCGATGGTTGTGTGGTGGATTCGGGCGGCTCCAGGCCGCAGGGACGAAAAACAATGAGGGGGCGCCGTGCCAGACTCCCAACCATACCACTGCGTTGGTAAGGACTCGTGTGGCCAGTAGCCCCGCCTGTCGTCGAGTCACCGGAGGGTCGGCCTGATCGCCCTTCATGACTCCGCGGCAAGGGTGACGTCCGTACCCTGTGCATGGCCGACGATCAGGATGCTGGTCCGTCCAATAAACAGTCCGGTTTCAACGATGCCGGGAATCGGGTTGAGTTCTATTTCGAGGGTGGCTGGATCGGTGATCTTCGGCATGTGCAGATCGAGGATCACGTGGCCTGCTTCGGTCTGGAACACGACGCCGTTTCGCTCGCGTAGGACCGCCTTGCCTCCTGAGGCTTGTTCAATGTTCCGTGCCGTGCTGCCCCATCCGAACGGTACGACTTCAATCGGCAAGGGGAAACTGCCGCCGAGCGCCGGGACGAGTTTCGTGTGGTCGACCATCACGATAAAGCGCTTGGCTGCGGCGGCCACAATTTTTTCCTTGAGCAATGCGCCTCCGCCGCCTTTTACGAGGTTCAAGGCGGGATCGACTTGGTCGGCTCCGTCGATGGCCACATCAATCATCCACGCGTTGTCGGAGTCGATGAGGGGAATGCCGGACTGTCTCGCCAGGGCCGCTGTGTCATGGGATGTCGGTACGGCGTGGATTTTCAGCCCTGCGCGAACACGCTCCCCGAGGGCGATGATCAAATGTTTCGATGTCGTACCGGTTCCCAGACCGACGACCATGCCGTCGCCTACATACTCGGCGGCTTTCAGCGCCGCGCGCTTCTTTTCGGAATCGAGATCAAATTGTGTTGTCATGATAGATGGCGTCATGAGGAGGGCGAGGATGTGAGTTGTGCCGCCATCGAGGCGGCGCCAAGCAGGGCGGTTTTGTCGTTCATCACGATCTTCACCGGAATCTGGCCCATCATCCGTTTGTAGCGGCCCTTGTTTGTGAACCCGCGCATAAACGAACCGTCCTGTAGTTTCTTCAGCAATTTGGGGGCAATCCCCCCGGCAACGTAGACTCCGTCGAGTGTGAGTGCTTTGAGCGCGAGGTTGCCGGCTTCGGCGCCATAAATTGAGGCAAATAAGTCCAAGGCCTGTGTGGCGATCTCGGCCTGTCCCTTGAGGCCGGCGTCGGCAATCTCGGCGGCAGGATTGCCGGCTTTGATCTTCTCCGCCAACCAAGTCGGTTCATTTTTCTTGGAGTCGCGCAGATATTCGTAGATGGCATGGAGGCCGGGCCCGGATACGATGCGTTCGTAGCTGACGTGCAAATAGCTGCCACGTAGGTAGCGCAGCAAGTCGATTTCGCTGTCGCTATTCGGAGCAAAGTCGGTGTGCCCGCCTTCCGACGGTATGGGGCGGTAGCGGGTTCCATCCCAATAGAGAATACATTCCCCGAGTCCGGTCCCGGCCGCGATCAGGGCGAGGGCCTGCTTTTTCTTCGGTGGGGCTCCGTCGTTCAACACCGTGATCTCATCGGCACGGAGCAGGAGAAGGCCGTGGGCGGTTGCTTCGAGGTCATTGAGTAGTCGCACCTGGGGGATGGTGAATCGTTCCGCGAGTGCGGCGCCATCGATGACCCAGGGAAGATTGGTGGTGCGGCAACGGTTATCGATCACCGGCCCCGCCACGCCGAAGCACGCTGCCGTTAATTTGATGGGCTCGGGGGGAAGTTCCGGTGTCTCGGTGGTTCCTTCTGCCGGCGCTTCAACGGGCTGATCATCCAGCTCGTCTTCTGCGGACGGCTTGGGGAGCGGCATACTGAGAAACTCTTCAATAATTTCTTCGAGGGTCTTATAGTCTGCGCTGTGGAAACTATCTTCGAGGATCGGCTCGACCCGTTCGGTCGTCCAATCGTAGAGCGCCAGATTGGTTTTTGTGCCTCCGATATCGCCTGCCAGGATCATGGTGCCTCTCGCGATGACAAATCGTGTGTAGCCGCCGTCAATTCTGATGCCGCGGCGCGATCAAGATACCAGAAGAGTCGTCCGGTCTCAGGTCGAACCAAGGCCGCAGGGTATGGACCGGGATCGCCGAGCCTTGGCTCCAGAATGCGCCGGACAACGGTGGCTTTGTTGAGTCCGGTAACGAGGAACAGTATCACACTCGCGTGATTGATCACACCTAGGGTAAGGGTCATCCGTGCCCGAGTTCCTTGAGGCGAAGTGCCGGGAACCACCCAACGCGTCTGCTCGGCCAGTGCTGTGGTGCCGGGGAAGAGGGAGGCGGTATGGCCGTCATCGCCCATTCCCAGGAGGACAAGGTCCAATTGCGGCCATTGTCCGGTGCCGGTCGCAGTGAGGCGTCGCAGGGTGTCTTCATACTGAACTGCGGCGGTGTCGGGCGAATCTTCGCCATGGATCCGATGAATGTGAGTCGGGGAGATGTGCAATGGCCTGAAGAACATGGCGTCCGCCATGGCGAAATTGCTGTCGGCATGTGTCGGCGGTACGTTGCGCTCGTCGCCGAACAGAAAGTGCCCCTTGCTCCAGTCGAGTTGCGGTGCGTATTCCTCGCTAGTCAGGATCGAGTACAGCGACTTCGGAGTTGACCCGCCCGAGAGGGCCACCAGGAAACGATTCCGTTCGGCGATGGCTTGCCGACCCACGTTGAGGAAGCGCTCTGCCGCGGCACGGGCCAGTTTTTGGGAGTCAGGGCAGATGTGGATGTCTGGCGCCTGGGACATACGTCAACGGTGCGGGCGGCGTTTGGCTAGAGGACGTTTTTTCGCAGCGGGTTTACGACGACCGGCTCTGGTCGGTGTGAGCATGGCAATCAGGCTTCGGATGGTGCGTACGGGATTGGATCCAAGAGCGATGCGGACGGCTGGACGTTGATGCGTCTGTAACGATTGTAGGTCGCCGATGGCTTGCGCCTGGGCCAGCGTGCCGAACGAATAGAACTTTTCAGGGACCGGAACGTCAGGTTTCATGTTGTCCACAAATTCGAGGAACAGGCCGCTGTTCGGGCCACCTTTGTGGAGTTGTCCGGTGGAATGCAAGTAGCGAGGGCCATAACCTGCCGTGGTGGCGATCTGGTGGCGCCGCATGACCGCCTTGCGCAACGCTCGTATGGAGGCGTCCAGCTGAGGGTTGGGTGTCGTGTAGGCTAGAATGGCCAGGTAGCGATGCGGCGCGGCCTGTTCGAGCAATTGAGTCAGTGCTTGCTTGGGCGTGAGCATCGGCAGCGAGGGGACTCGTCCCTGTGTTTCAACCTCGTGTAAGACGCGTCCTGTGTTGTCTTTGCTCTCCTGCACGTTCGGCTGGTCGAACGGATGGATGCCGAGCGCGTGTCCTGCGACTGCGGTGGCAAACTCCCAACGGAAAAACTCCCCTCCCAAGTCGTAGCGGTCGGTCAGGTTCAATCGAAATACAGGATGCCCGGCCCGTTGCAGGGTGAGGATGGATCGATCCAGCGCGGCATTGCGGTCGCCTGTGAGTCGAAGTGCAACGAAGAACCGATCGGCTCCATAGGCGGTCGGCGAGGCCAGGGGTTCACCGGCCACGGGCACAATTCCGGTTCCTTCCTTGCCGGTGCTTTCTGCGAGGAGTTGTTCTACCAAGAGGCCAAACGAATTGAGCGTGGGGGAGGTCAGCAGTGTGACCTTGTCCCGCCCTGCCATGGCCATGGCGGCCATCATCCCTCCCAGGGCCGCTCCCGGATTGTCTCTTGGATCAGTGGTGTGTCGGCAGGCTTCACGCATGGCGAGCGCCCGGCTGAGGAGTTTGCCTACGTCGAGCCCCAGCAGTGCGGCGGGTACCAGGCCAAAGTAGGAGAGGACGGAGTATCGTCCGCCGATGTCCGGCTGATTGGTGAACGTGCGCCAAAACCCGCGCTCGCGCGCGAGCTGTTCGAGTCCGGTGCCGGGGTCTGTGATGGCGACAAACTGGGCTCCGCCTCGATTGCCTTTGGTTCGCCGGACAAGCTCCCAGAAGTGAGCGAAGAGTGACATGACTTCAATCGTTCCGCCGGACTTGCTGGCCACGAGAAAGAGGGTTCGCGCTGGCTGAATCGCTTTCGTCACTTGCCGGACCCAGCCTGGGACCGTGGAGTCCAGTACCCAGAGTTTGGGCGAGCCTTTGGAGGAACCAAATGTGCAACGGAGGACTTCAGGCCCCAAGCTGCTTCCGCCCATTCCGAGCAACACGACGTCGGTGGTGCGAGCTTCTCGGGCCGCCTGCGCGAAGTTTCGTAATTCGGCGAGCCCGTCCTGCATGTGGTCGAGGACGGTCAGCCAGCCCAGGCGGTTCTCGATTTCAG
>JACOEF010000073.1 GCA_024998705.1 Nitrospira sp. | reverse complement strand
GAATTGCCGCGGGTGAGGAAGCTTGGCGCGTATCTTCTGGGCCTGATGCTGTCGTGCAACGTGCTTGCGTGCACCGAACTCAGGATACCTGCCGAGTCGGACTCCGTCCAAGCCAATGGTCCACTTCAAGTCGACGCCGTGAACCCGCGATACTTTTCGGACGGATCTGGCCGCGTGGTGTACCTCGTCGGCTCTCATACCTGGAGGAACCTGCAGGATGTCGTGTCGGAGAAGAGCCGGCTGCCCTTTGATTACAGCGAATATTTACGATTCTTGACGCGATATCATCTGAACTTTTTCCGGCTCTGGCGCCAGGAGGATGCGCTGTTTGCGCCCATGCCGTACCTGCGGACGGGACCAGGTGTTGCCCTGGACGGAGGGCCGAAGTTTGATGTGAATCGCATCAATCCGCTCTTCTTCGAGCGATTGTCGGCGCGGGTGGAGGAGGCCGGACGGCACGGTATTTATGTTGCGGTCATGTTGTTTCAAGGGTGGGGTATCGAACGGAAAACTCCCGAGAGACTCGAGAACCCTTGGGAGTTCCATCCGTTTCATCATAGCAACAACGTCAACGGCGTGGATGGAGATCGCGACGGCGATGGCGAGGGATCCGAAACCCATTCGTTGACGGATGCGGCGATGGTTGCCCGGCAGGATGACTTTGTGCGGCAGGTCGTGGATGCGGTGAATCCTTTCGACAATGTACTCTACGAGATTGCGAATGAAAGCACGCCCGGCTCGATCGCGTGGCAGGAGCATCTTGTTGCGCTCATTCACGACTATGAGAAAACCAAACCGAAGCAACATCCGGTGCTGTTGAGTGCACCCTGGGGGAGCAAGGAAGCGGATCTCTGGAAGTCACGGGCAGAAGCGGTCTCACCGGCAGTTCCGGCTCCGTACACACCCGAATATGCCTATCGGGACGACCCACCTGCCAACGATGGGCGCAAGGTCATCATCAATGATACGGATCATCTCTGGGGAGTCGGAGGGACCAGCGATTGGGTCTGGAAGAGTTTTACCAGGGGCCTCAACCCGATCTACATGGATCCGTACGATCCCGCGACGGATGCCGAGTATTTCGAACTGGTACGAGACAGCCGCGAAGGAGTCCTCCTCTCGCTCGGACAGACGAAGCGGTATGCCGACCGCATCCCGCTCCGAACCATGGTTCCACAAAGCCACCTGTGCTCAAGCCGCTATTGTTTGGCGGATCCCGGGCGGGCGTATCTCGTCTATGCACCTTCCAACGAGGCCGCCGGAGGCGCTGAAAGCATTGAGCTGGATTTGCAGCAACATTCCGGTTCATTTACGGTGGAATGGCTTAACCCACGTCAAGACCAGACGCATCTGGAACCGACGCGTCGGCTGTCCGGGCGGACCCGGTTCGTGGCGCCGTTCGTCGGCGATGCGGTGCTCTACCTCCGCGCTTCCCAGCCGTGACCAGGCTTAGCGGATCAGTGCGCCGCGTCATCAGGTGAAGGGGCGCGAGAGTGTGCCCGAGATGGGTTACGGACCGTTGCGATTCGTCGAACGCTCCGCGCCGACGGCGGCGTGAGAGTCGACCGTGATGACGGGATCTAAATTAAAGGCCACAGTGATTCGGGGTGCGGTTCCACGATACGTATTCACGGCATGGAATAACCAGCCGGGGAACAGTAGGCATTGTCCGGGCGCAGGAGTATAGGATATGCTGGTTCCGGCATCATGCAATTCGGCCATATTGTATTGGAGATAGGGGGCCAACATACGTGGCAGGCAGCCACGCGGGTCGTAAATCTGCAGTTCGCCACCCTTTTCTTGAGTTGAGCAGATCTCGCCGACATCTACGTAGTAGACACCGGCCCAAAAACTTCCGGGATGGGAATGGGCGGCATTTGCGCCACCGTTCCGCTGCACGTTGGCCCATACTTCGACGACTTCCCAATCAGGTCGACGGGTGGTCTGACGACATCGGGCTGACAGAGTTGTGACTTGTTTGGCGACTTCGATCACGGGTGCAAACAACTCGCGGAGGGGGCTTCCTGCCCAATCCAACATCGACAGGTCGTGAGGCGAGGACCATCCGATGACTTCCGTATCATAGTGGCTTGAAACAGACGCTTCACGCGCAAGAATCAGCCGAGAGAGTTCGGCGTTGATGCGTTCGTGATGCGCAGGTGTAAAGACCAGCAGAGGCGTGGAGAAAAGGGGCGTGATGTGAATCTCGAGCTCGGTCGGCATGGAGGGGGACCCATACGATGATACGACCGTCGATGTCGGGCACGGTATCCTTCCCTGGAATACATGTCAACCTAGGTGTTTGCCGAGGGGATCGGCGACTTCCGTCAGTCTGGAGTCAGCTGGCGTGGCCCTCACGTGTCACTCGGTTCGGCAGGACCCTTGTGGGCGGTGTACGCCGGGTTTCGCGCCGCAGCGCTGGCATGCGGCCGCATGGTAGGCTTGACAGGCCTCTGTGCTCGGCCTAGCCTGATGTCGCGAGTGTGTCGCCCATCATCCAACCAGGGAGGCTATCATGTCTGTTGCACGTGTGACGGAAATCATTGCCGCATCCCCGAAGAGTTTTGATGATGCCATTCATATTGGAGTCGCTCGCGCGAACAAGACCCTGCAGAACGTGAAAAGTGCCTGGATAGAGGATCAAAAAGTGGATATCGAAGACGGAAAGATCACCCAGTATCGCGTGGCGTTGAAGGTCACATTTGTCCTGAAGGATTAGGGGAGCATTATGAAAAACGTGGAGATGACCGTCGAGGGGACTGTGCTGACCATCAAGGTGGATTTGTCGAAAGAGTTCGGGCCATCGGCTTCGGGAAAGACCACCATCATTGCCTCGACGGAGGGAAATGTCACGATTCCGAACCGGGAGGAAAAAATAGGCCTGAATGTCTACCGGAAGAAGTAATGTGTTCTGAGTGGTGCGGAGGTCTTCGGTCGCGCCGGTGAGACAAGCTGGCGCCGAGCCTTTGCTAGACCCAGGCCTTCGGGTGGCCCGGATGATGAGCCACCCAGGGACTAGTCAACAGAGGACTGGATTCTTGTCGTCTAAAAGAGGACAATGAGCCCCGAAGCACCAGACGGGTCGTACGACGATTCCCTTGGTTTCGTTGACCACCATGTCCAAGACCACGCCCAGCGTGACCGCGCTTCCTCCTCCTACGATCCTCATCGTCGACGACGATCCCGACATCGCGCTCGTCTTGCATGACCTCCTGGAACATGTCGGTTACCGTGTCTCGGTAGCCGGCACCGGTGCCGAGGCACTCGCCAAGGCGAAAGTCGAATCCCTGTCCGCGGTGTTGTTGGATTTGATGCTGCCGGATATGGATGGACTCTCGGTGCTCACCCTCCTCAAAGAAGTCGACCCGATCCTTCCGGTGATCATGCTGACGGCCTTTGTTGAGGTCGCGAAAAAGCACAGTTCCCTCACCGAAGGCGCGTTCGGGTACCTGACGAAGCCGTATGATCCCGAGGAATTGAAGGCTCTGATTCGTCGTGCCGTGGGAGTGAAGCATCTCTCCGTCGAGGCCGCGGCCACCAAGCAGGCCCTTACGGCCAGCGAGGATCGGTTTCGCGAAGTCGTGCAGACGGCTCCGGACGCCATTGTCCTTGCGGACGGGGAGGGTCGGATCCTATCCTGGAACAGTGCGGCCGAGCGCCTGTTCGGATACGGGGCCGAAGAGGTGGTGGGGGAGTCCCTGATCATGATTATGCCCGAACGGTACCGTGCCAGGCATGAACAGGCGTTGGCGCGGGTCAGTACGACGGGCGATCTGCGGTTGAAGGGCACCGTCGTGACCATGCATGGTCTGCACAAGGATGGCCGGGAGTTTCCGATCGAGATGTCACTGAGCAGTTGGATCTCTGATGGGCAACGCGTGCACTGTGGCATCGTGCGGGATATCACGGCGCGGAAGGAAGCGGAAGCGCGCCTCTTGCAACAGCAGATCGAGCAACAGGTGCTCTTGGATTTGATCCCGGCCATGGTTTGGTATAAGGATTCCCACAATCGTATCCTGAGGGCGAATCGGCGCGCGGCAGAATCCATTAAGAAAACCGTGGCGGAGATCGAGGGGCGGTCGACCGATGAATTTTATCCGGAGGAGGCCGAGCGGTATCATCAGGATGATCTGGCGGTGATCGTATCAGGGCGGCCGAAGCTCGGGATCATCGAACCCTATCGGATAGAAGCGGGGGAAAAACGTTGGGTACAAACAGACAAGGTGCCCTATCTGGACCCGCAGGGGAATGTGCTCGGGGTCTTGGTGTTCGCGCAAGACATCACCGAACGGAAACGGACCGAAGAGGCGCTACGTGAGAGTGCGGATTGTCTGCGTGTGGTGATGGAGTCGGCATCGAACGGTATCATCGTGGCGGATCCCGAAGGCAAGATTCTGCGGACGAATACCCAGGTCGACCGGCGGTTCGGTTATGAGCGAGGCGAACTTCTTGGACAGTCTGTTGAATGCCTCTTGCCGGAATGGTTGCGTGCCCAGTCTCCAGAGGGGCCGTCGGTCTTTCGTACTCGGACGGAAGACCTTTCGGCGAGCCATCTGCGCAATCTTGTCGGCGTACGGAAAGACGGCACGGAGTTTTCTTTCAGCATGACACTGGCTCCGTTGATGACGACGAACGGAAAGTATTCCGTGGCAGCCATCGACCAGGTACAAGGGACCGAATGAACCTTCGGCTTGTGTTGACCGTTGTTGCCTTGGCGTTCGTCGGCCTTCTGTTCGTCATTGGCATCCGCACGGCTGTTCGTTGGTTGAAGATCCACTATCCGCAGCGGGCCAATGCCATCGTATTCGGGGTCTGCGTGACCCTGGCCGGGACAGGCTTGGTGATTGCCGTTGAAATAAAGGACCGACCGACCTTCCGATCGGATGACCTGCTCACGCTGCAAGAGCCGGTGGTGGTGAAGACGATCGTGAGTGACCGTGAGTCGCGCAGCATCACCTGCGTCGTCGATCTCCATGAGCATCTGGGTGTGTTGGAACTGGAGAACGAACGTGGCACCGTGAGGGCGCGGGTCGAGAGTAACAATACATCGGGGCCGTTGTACTGCCCGATCGGAGCGGAGGTTCGGGTCGAGGCGGCCTGGCTCCATCACCCGACCATTACACATCGACAGACAGGCACAGACGGTTCCTAAATCGACTGCCCCTGCTCTTGACTCACCGGCGTCAGGAGGCCTATCGTAATCGAG
>JACOEF010000237.1 GCA_024998705.1 Nitrospira sp. | reverse complement strand
CGAGTGGTTCCGCCCGGCAGACAGCGGGCTGTTCTTTCAGCCACTCGACCCAATCGAGTTCTTTCGGCGCCGCAAGTGGAGCGCCCGAGGATTCGCGTCGGACGACTACGACCTTTTCGACGGATGGGCAGGTTCTCACGGCATCGTCGACGACGCCTTTGAGGTTGATGGTTTTGCCGCGATCGTATCCGACATCCGCCGTAATGACCACGCGCGCTTCGGCGTCCTGAATACGACTCGCTAGGGCCGGAGCGCTGAAGCCGGAATACACGACGCTGTGGATGAGGCCGATACGGGCGCAGGCCAGCATGGCGACGACTTGTTCCGGAATTTTCGGGAGATAGATCGTGACGCGGTCGCCCTTCTACAGGCCAAGTGCTTTGAGGGCATTGGCACAGCGGTTAACCTGGCGGAGCAATTCTCCATAGGTGAAGATCCGCTCTTCGCCGTTCTCCCCGACCCAGATGATGGCGACTTTATTGCGCCGCCAGGTGTTCGCGTGGCGATCCAAACAGTTATAGGCGATGTTGCAGGTCGCGCCGACAAACCATTTTGCCCAGGGGTAGTTCCAGTCGAGCACTTTGCTCCATGGCGAAAACCACTCCAGCTCCTTGGCCACACCACCCCAGAATGCGTCCGGATCGGCGATGGAAGCCTTGTACGCCTGGTCGTAATCCTGAATATGAGCGGCCGCCTTGGTCTTGGCGGTCGGTTGAATGACACGTCCTTCTTTCGTGAGCGTATCGATCTTCTCGTCCATCGGTGCCATGCCTCCACAAAGCGCGGGCCTGTCCGGCGCGCGGTTCAATCATCCTGGCATTATGCGGACGGGGGCATAGAACTGCAACCCTCCACGCGTCTGTGAGCCTGAACCAGATGCAGCAAAGGCCGCGTGGCGCAAGGCCGGAGGGCTCCACCTTTCTTGACAGTCAGGAGGAGACGAGGGTACGCTGATCTTGTTGCACCTCACTGGATTACTCCCTACATGAACGCGTCTCTCTACCCTCGTGTGCGTCGAATGTTCGTCGGTCTGGTGGCGTTGTGCGCGGCGGGCACCTGCGGCAGTGCCACCATGGTCCACGCGCAGGTCGGCAAGCCGGAGGGACTCTATTACAAGTCCTGGGCGGTCGTGGTTGGTATCGAGAACTATCTCGTGGCGCCGAAGGTGCCCGGTGCCGTGGAGAGTGCCCAGGCGATGGCGACGGCGCTGCGGGAGCTCGGTTTCGATGAAGTGATCGAGCTCCGGGACAAAGAAGCGAGTTCCAGGCATCTGCTCCAGATTCTTAACGACTATTTGCCGCGCAAGGTGGGGCGGCAGGATCGTGTGTTGTTCTTTTTTGCCGGGCACGCGGGGATCACTCAGGATGCGCAATCCAAGGAATTGGGGTACCTAGTACCGTGGGATGCGCAGCCGAACAATTCCGCCAAAGCCATCACGTTCGATCAACTCAAAGAATTCAGCCGGCGGTCCGCCTCTAAACACATGTTGATGTTGTTCGATGCGAACATCTACGGATGGGAGGTGACCGCGCCGCAGCCGTTGTCGCTCGAAGGCCGCTTGTCGCAGGAAGATGAGACGGAAAAGCGAGCCATCCAAGTCCTGACCGCGGCTGAGAAAGAAGAAACGGTCGGCCACGCGCCGGGCCAGAGTGCATTTGTGACGGCACTGGTCGCCGGTCTCAGCGGTGCCGCCGATCTCAATAAGAACGGATGGATCATGGCCAGTGAACTCGCCGTCCAGGTCAAGCAGGATGTGGAGCGTACAACCAAGGGGGCACAGCATCCGCAATTCGTGCAGTTGGAGGGTGATGGGGATGTGATCCTCATTGAAGGTCGAAAAGGCGCCTTCCAGGCCGGGAAGGAACCGACGAGTGAGGCGGACCGCATGAGGGAGGCCCGCATCCAATATGAACAGGCCTTTGCATTGCTGCAGCGGCAGCAGTCAGCCGAAGAGGCGTTGGAGCGGCTCAACCGCGCCATCGGCTACGATCCGTCCTTCGGGGATGCCTATGTGCTGAAGAGTTACATTCGCCTGGAAGTATTGCCGAACCTTGAGGAATCGTTGTTGGCCGCGCGCGCAGCCGTACAACATGCGCCGCAGAATCCCGACTCCCATTACTCCCTGGCGCTCGCTCTGGAGAAAAAAGGGCAGTATCAGGACGCTGAGCAGGCCATGCAGCAGGCGTTAGTGGTGAATCCGGCCTATGGGGATGTCTATTTTTCGCTCGACGTGCTCTATGCCGACCATTTGAACGATCCGCAAAAGTCTGTCGACGCATTCCGCCGGTATTTGGAGTTAGGCGGACAAAGTGAGCGAGCGATCCGCGCTGTCCAATCTAGCGCTCCCAAGGCTGATAACCCCGCGCCCTAGCAGGCTGTTGAGAAGGCCCGCCAGCGGCGTTCTCGCTTCGTTCAGGCCCTCAACGTACCGCAATGGTACGCCTCGGACTCAAGACACGGCCGGCTCACCAACTCGCCGGCGTCCACACACGTGGCGCTCATTATTCATCGCGCCGTGGACCTCGTTGCGGCCTTGCTGGACGGACTTTCTCAACAGCCTGCAGGCATCCAGGTCCGATCTGGTGTCCTGCGCAGCGATTTGTTTTGCTGCGCGGCGTACGGTTTCTCAACGCATCGCTAGTCTTTTCCTCCGCCTTTCAGATACCCCAGCCCAATCTTCAACGCCCGGCGCGTAATTTCCGGCCAACGGACCTGGGGGTACTCCGCCAACACGGCGGCCGCTTTGGGATCCTGGATATCGAGTTGCACCACTTTAATGATGCCGTCTTCAATCTGAACATCAGCCATGTGTGTGTCTCCTCATGAACAACCGGTGTCGTGGGGTGATGCATCGGCCCTCTCGTCAAGCGGAACAGTCGTTGCGCGTTGACAGTGTTAGGGGTGCATGTTAGCATAAAATCTGCTTTTTTCGCCCAACTGTGTCTGGTGACAGTGAACCACGCACGTGTCGCTCCCATCATCTTTCCGCACACAACTACGCCGTCATCGGTCATCTGTGTCACACCAAGGAGGAATCGTATGAGCAGAGTAGAGGGAGCTTTGTCCAAGTTCACCGGGAGCGTACTGGCGCTTGTACTCCTCATTGGGCTGACTGCCTGCGGCGGGCCTCCGAACTGGGTCAAAAAAGGATCCGGTGCCTTCAACGAGAACAGCGACAAGTCCTTCTACGGCGTCGGTTCGGTGGTCGGTGTGCGCAACGAACCGTTAGCCTGGGACACGGCGGAGAACCGCAGCCGCGCGGAAATCGCCAAAACCTTCGAAACCTATACCGCCTATCTTATGCGGGACTATGCGGCTTCCACGACCGCCGGCGACTTTTCGCGTAACAGTGAAGAACAGAACATCGAGCGGGCCGTGAAGACGTTCTCTGCTGTGACGTTGAACGGTGTGAAGCCGATGGATCGCTACAAAGACGAAAAATCCGGCATCTACTATGTCTTGACCAAGCTCAGCCTCGAAGATATGAAGAACAATCTGGAACAGGCGAAGGAACTGAATAGTCAGGTCCGTGATTTTGTACGGAAGAATGCGGACCGGTTGTTCGATCGTCTGGAAAAGGAAGAAGAGAAGCGGGACACGAAATAATAGCGGCCGTGCCGGCGTGTCCGGCCGGGAGGAGAGCGCATGATCGAGTGGCGAGATTGTTCAGTCGGGCGAACCTTCGCGACGGTGGTGCTGGTGGGGGCGGCTGCGATCGCCAGCGGATGTGGCCACGAAACAAAGGTCACGCGTGTTGACACGGGTGTCGTCACGGACCTCAGCGGGCGTTGGAACGACACGGATTCGCAAATGGTGGCCGAAGCAATGGTGAAAGAAGCCTTGGGCAATCCCTGGCTCGGTAATTTCACCAAGGGCAAGAATCGTCAGCCGGTCGTCATAGTCGGGACCGTCCTCAATAAGAGCCATGAACATATCAATGTGCAGACGTTTGTGAATGATCTGGAGCGGGAGCTCACGAACTCGCAAAAAGTGACCTTCGTCGCCGGCAAGGGCGAGCGTGAAGAGGTGCGGGAGGAGCGACGTGAGCAGGCTGTGCACGCCCGTGAGGACACGCAGAAAGCACCCGGGAAAGAAATTGGCGCGGATTACATGATGCGCGGCAGCATCTCCACCATTTTAGATGAACAGGATGGGGCCAAAGCGATCTTCTATCAGATCGATCTGGAAATGGTGGATATGGAAAATAATGTGAAGGCGTGGTTCGGGCAGAAGAAGATCAAGAAAGTCGTCGAAAAGAAACGAACGATTTTTTAGCCCGACGTATTCTGTTGAGACGCCACTTCCCATCGACCACGGCCTCCCCTCGGGGAGGCCGTTTCATTTCCCGTCCCTGGATGCCCGTTGTGTTCATGGGCCTGTTGTGGGCCCTCTCGGGGTGCGGGCTCTCCACCAATCACTATCTCCTCATCGATCAGAGTTTGCTGGCGAACGACCCCCGACGAGCGGATGCCATCATGGCCGAGGCCGAGTCCGAATACGGCGGGCGCAATCGCCTGTTGTACAGCATGGATCGCGGGATGACACTCCATCTCGCCGGCGACTACGTTCAGAGCAACAGTCTCCTCGAACAGGCCTCCCTCGAAGTGGAACGGTTGTACACCCGCACGATCCGCACCGAAACGGCGGCCTTCCTTACCAACGACAACATGTTGCCGTATGAGGGAGATCCGTACGAACACGTGATGATCAATGTGATCAAGGCGCTCAATTATGCCGCCATGGGGCAGCTGGCGGAGGCGGTGGTGGAGGCGCGGCAGATCGACCATCGATTAAACGTGCTCTCCGACAGCGCCAATGAAAAAGACGGGTATCGCGAAGATGCCTTTGCGCGTTACCTGAGCGGCGTGTTGTACGAGGCGACGGGTGAGCTCAACGATGCCTTCATCGCGTACCGCAAGGCCTATGACATTTATGAATCGACGCGCGGGTGGGCCCGCATGCCCATGCCGCCGATGTTGCGCGCGGACCTGCTCCGAACCTCTGATTCGCTGCATATGACGACTGAGTTTGAAGAGTATCGTCGGCAGTTCCCTGACACGGCATGGGTGTCGCTGCAGGGGAATCCCGATCTCGCTCAGGTGGTAGTGATCGGTTATAATGGCCGCGCGCCGCGCAAGGAAGAGATGAATCTCGACCTTCCGGTCAGTCTGAGCGCGCTGCAATTGGTCCTGCTGAATCGAGGCGTGATCCACGCGTCCAACCGCCAGGAGCGGCGTGTGGCCGACAGCGTGTTGTATGGCCTGAACGGCCGCGTCGTGCGGGTGGCCCTACCTCGATTGGTGCCACAAAAAACACAGGTCTCGCACGAATCGATCACCTTGGTGCCTCGGACGGGAACGCCGGTCACCGGACAATCGCAGTTGGTCTATAACGGCACGGCATTGGCGGAGAAATCTCTCTCTGACCGCATGCCCGGAATCACAACCAAGGCACTGGCGCGGGCCGCCGTGAAGTTTGCTGCAGCCGAAGCGGCGACACGTGGCACCCAACATGCCGTCAACAAGGGAGATGCGCAGTGGGTCGGGTTGTTGGTAGGCCTGCTGTCCCACGGCCTGGCGGTGGCGTCCGAAGTCGCCGATACAAGGAGCTGGCGCACTTTGCCCGATGAAATTCAGATCTCCCGTTTGTGGGTGCCGGCCGGCGAATATGAGAGCCGCATTCAGCCGGTCGTGCGAAACGGCGGAGCGCCGCAAGCCGGTGTGTCCCGACCGCTGGTTCTTCGCGCCGGGCAGACAGTCTTCCTGATCGAACGGGTGGTGTTATGAGTGTCGTCATGGGTCGCGGGAGACAGGTCGTCTTTTCGGCGTGCGTGTGGCTGATCATCGCCGGCTGCGGATGGTTCGGGGGGGCGACTCGTCCGTCCTGGATCGATGGAGGCAGTCCCCAGTTTCCTTCCGCCCAGTATTTGACGGGAGTGGGCCAGGCCGATTCGCGTCCGCAGGCGACCGAGCAGGCGTATGCCGCAGTCTCGAGAATTTTCAAAGCCGAGATTACGGCACAAGCGAAAGATTGGGAATCGTATTTGGTGGTAGAGTCCCGCGGGCAGACGCGCACGGAACGTCGTCTCACGCTGGACACTGTGACCCGCGTGACCACCGACAAGGTACTGGAAAACGTACAAGTGTTGGATACCTGGTTTGACCAAACGACGCGACAGTACTATGCTCTGGCAGGCATGAACCGGGCGCAAGCCGAATCGGCGATGGTGGAACGCCTCACGGAACTGGATCGTACGATCCAGACGGAAGTGACCGAAGCCCATCAGACCGAGGATAAACTCTCCCATGTGCGGAATCTTAAACGCGCGGCCAAGAATCTGGTGCTGCGCGAGGCGTACAACGCCGACTTGCGTGTCGTGCGCCAGAACGGCCAGGGCAACTCCTCGACGTATCGCGTGGCTGAATTGATCGCTGAATTGGAACAGTATCTCTCGAAGAATCTCGTCATGGCCGTCGATCTGTCCGGCGATCAAGCCGAGCCGTTGGAGCGGGCGCTGGTGGACGGTCTCATGCAGGAGGGGTTCACGGTGGTGGGACGGGGCGCTGGAGCCAGTACCGTACCGCCGGAGCTGCTCATGAAGGGGTCGGTGCGTCTCTGGCCGATCGAGGTGAATGATCCTCATTTTCGATATGTGCGCTGGTGTGCAGAGTCCGTGATCGAGTAGGTCGCGACCCATCGCGTGGTCGGGGCCGTGTCGAAAGGCGGCAAGGAAGGGCATGTCACGGAGCGTGAGGCCGCAGCCAAAGCGGTGCGGGTGATGCAGCAGGAGTTTGCATCCGATCTGGCCAGATCCGTGGCCGCGCATGTATACGGGGAAATGGATTTGCCGGATTCGGCTGCCACGCCGTCCGGTTGTCTGAAAGAGGCGGCGCAGCCGCCGGTCAGTCGTTAACGCGGTGAGTCAACCACAGGAGAGAGGAGCAGGGATGCGTAAAATAGGGACCCGGAAAGCGGGTGAGCAAGACAACGGCGGGCGCCGTTTGTCCAGTCAGGCGATGAAGAAACGGCTGCGCGAGCGGCTGGCGGCGGATACGCAGCAGGTGCTGAAGAGCAACATCGTGAGTATTTTTCGCAAGCAGGGCTACTACGAGGAATTGCCCTTGGATGAATTGCAAGATCGCCTCTCCAAACTCCAGTCGCCGTTGGCGGACAGTCTCTTAAAGGGGAGGGTCTAGGATGCCGTACTACTATTTCGACTCCACGGCGTTGGTGAAACGGTACAGCATGGAACGCGGCACGCGGGTCGTGAACAAGCTCATGGTGAAACGTGGCAAGGTGGCCATTCTGCCTATGTGGAGCGTCACGGATTTTTACGCGGCCCTCTCCGTTCGCGCCCAGCAGGGCGAGATCACGCGGGACGACTGCTATTCGGTGTTGTACAAGTTTGAGATGGAGGCCTCGCAGGGACTGTTTCAGTTCATTTCCCCGACGATGGATACGTACCTGGCGGCGAAGGAACTGATCCTGGACTATCCGGCGCTGCGCTCGCCGCAGCTGCTGCACCTGGCCCTGGCCTTGGAACTCAAGCCGCTCCGACTGACCGTCGTGAGCGCGGACAAGCAGCTATTGGCGGCCTGTCGTCCGGCGGGACTCCATATCATCAATCCGGAAGACGACTAGCAGGAGCAGGATGCGGAAACAGCCCGCGAGTTGCGTGCTCGACATCTGCGAAGCGTGAATCCTATATGGCCGGGGTCAGAGCGTATGACAGGTGGCACATAGCTGAGAGTAAAGACACCCTCTCTCGATGTCCGGCCATACGCTATAAGCTGTATGCCATAAGCTCTTTTCTGCGGGCGAGAGGATCGGACGACGGAGCAGGTATTCATGAATAGTCCGGGCTTAGGAGGGGCAGCGAAATTCCCCTTGCATCGAATCCAGCACGATAGACCAGTCTTCCATACCCTGTTGCGCCGCCTTCCTTCGAGGGGAGGCGGTGTTCTTCTCCTCTGTAACATCCGGCCCGTTGAGAGCGTCCTGAGCATGGCGCAGTTCGAGTTGTGCTAGTTGGAGACTCCCGCATACGCCGGCTGAGGCGGGGAGTTCCCCGCCGGCTCGACGAAACAGGGAGACGGCCCGATAGCCATGTTCCTGCGACCGGTAGAGGTGTTCTGTCGCGTTGAAGGTCTGTCGTGTGGCCGACTCAGTCTGCCGCTTGGCGAGTTGCGCGGCCATCAATGCCGCGCGGCCCATACTCATCGCCGCAGTTTCTGCATCGTCATTGCCCATCGCATCTTCCGCCTTCGCCCGAAGGCGGTCGAGTTCCGCCTCTTCCCCCATCACTTGAGCCTGTCCGTTGGCCGCGATGCAGAGAATGAGCGCCACCGTCAGGATGGGCCATGCAACTGTCCACCGTATGGCCGACCTGCCGCAGCGGAGAAGACCGGCAGCGGCTGCTACTGGACGTGTTCCCAGGTGTCGATCTGTTTGATGCTCCAATTGACGACTTCCTTCAATTTGACCAGGTTGGGATCGGCGTCGTTTTCGTGGACGCGATAGAGAGACTTTTGGAGCGTGAACAGCGGCTCATACGCCCGCATGTCCGGCAATTTCCCGAGCGCCCAGGCGACCTCGGTTTTCACGGCGACATCCTCGGTGTTCAGCGTCTCGAGTAGGGGATCCACGATCGTGAAGTCCCCGTGTAAGGCGCCGACGATGCCCAGGGCTTTGGCGGCCGGCGCGCGCAAATCCGGGGCGCCGGATTTCATCGTTTTGATCAGCACCGGGATGGTGTCTTTCTGTCCGATATTGCCCAGTGCCAGCGCCGAGGCTTTGGCGATGCTGCGATCCGCACCGTTCAATCCATCCAGGAGGCGGGGAATCGCCTTCACGGAGAAGAGCTCGCCGAACAGGGCCACCAGCTTCACCTTACGCGCGACGGGAGTCTTTGGATCGTCGTAGAGGCGAAACAGACGCGCTTCCTGTCCCCACTCAGCGGTGATGAGCGCCGGAAAATCGTACTCTTCCAGGCGGGCTTGTAATTTGGTCATCGCAAACGCGGCGGGATCGCCGGCCTTGGCGATTGTCGCTGCGGCTTGGGCGTCGTCGAACTCCGTCCGGACCTCTTTGCGCCAGGTCATTTTCTTTCCGTTGAGGAGATAGCCGAGCTGGCAGGCCGGCCCTTTCCAGATTCGTAACGGAGCATCGGGAAGGTCGGCATCGCTGCCCATTGTCGTGCTGCCTTCCCAGGTCTTTCGCTGCTCGCACTTGATTTTCAGTTCCACATCGTGCGGCTGGGCCGGATCGGTTACGACCGTGTAGTCGAACTCTTTCATGCGACCGGCAACCACCTCGGCCAATGGTGTGGCATCGATACTGCCCTTGTCCGACAGTGCAATGACATCGATGAACACGCGATCGATTCGTTCCAGTTGACTCTTTTGCTCGGCGCTTAAGGCGTCACGGCGTGCCCAGCTGTGGTCGCCCAAGAGGAGCAATGTCCCCAGGGTGACGAGCGAAAGGATGCATCTCATGTCTGCTCCATTCTGCTGAAAAGACGATGATCACGAACCCTGCCGTCACTGTATACAACCCCTTCCGGCTGTTGCAAGTTGCGCCTGCGGGAAAGCCGTCCGTATAATCGCGCATGTTGACGGAGACCAGAATCGCATTCATCGGCGGCGACAATATGGCCGAGTCTCTGCTGGCAGGTCTGCTTCGAAAGGGCGTGGCCTCCGCTGAGCACCTCACGGTCAGCGACCCGCACTCCCAGCGTCGTGAGTTGCTGGCGACGCGTTTCGGAGTCGCAGTCCATGCCGACAACCGGGCAGCGGCGAAAGGGGCGGAACTCATCGTGCTCTGCGTCGAACCGCAGGTGCTCGATTCGGTGTTGGCCGACCTGTCGTCGATTCTCTCGTCCACCCCCCTCCTCATTTCTGTCGCCGCCGGGTACCCACTTTCCCGCCTGCACAAGCAGCTCAAGACAGCAACCAGACTGGCCCGTGCCATGCCGAACACACCCTCGACTATCGGAGAAGGGGTCACGGCGCTGAGCTTTGCGCCGGGGTTGTCGTCTCAGGATCAGGATCGGGTGCGATGCCTGTTCGAATCGGTCGGCGAAGTCGTCGTGGTGGAAGAGCGGTTGATGGATGCCGTGACCGGCCTGAGCGGAAGCGGACCGGCGTATGTGTTCGTCATGATCGAAGCGTTGGCGGACGGCGGCGTCTTGATGGGATTGCCACGGGCCACTGCGCAAGTTCTGGCCGCGCAGACGCTGGCCGGAGCGGCGCGCATGGTCCTTGAGCAAGGGACACATCCGGCCGTGTTGAAAGATCGCGTAGCCTCGCCGGG
>JACOEF010000155.1 GCA_024998705.1 Nitrospira sp. | reverse complement strand
CTCTCTGTCTGTCGCTGTTGATCTTCATGGGTCGTAGAGCCCTCGGGCAAGCTGCAAAACTGCGATGCGGCGGTTCGAACCCGCCCGGCGCCTCCAACCATTCCCGCAGATATCTCAGATGGTTCGGCGATCCTGACCGGACCCTGTTCCACCCGCTGATTTTTGCTACTCCCGGTTGTACTTCCGGCCTCAACCGCACTTGTTACCGCGATCACTTCTAAACTCGCTCGATGCACGGCTGTGCGCACGTGAGCGGGGGAGAGATGTGCGAATCGCATGGTCATCGTCATGGTGGAATGCCCCATCAGTTCCTTTCACCGTCCGGATATCCACTCCAGCCATGACAGCCCGAGACGCGTTCGGCCATTCAGCGAGGCTCCTCACGGGTACGGTCTAGAATTCCTTCCTCCTCAGCCGAGGCGGTTACACCGGCCGTGAGGTATTCCGCCACCGGGTGTCCTTTCCATCACCACGGTCCTACGCATCTGATCGCCCGCTGGTCCATTTCATCGCGACTTCACACGTCATCGAATGGGTCCGTTGCGGCCAGCAGGCGACGAGTATCATGGCGGCGATGCGTCAGCTTGGCGGCCACTTTGTTGACCCTTTCGCTAGAGACAAAGAGGAGGCGAGATTCCTGAAACTAGGAGAGTGATCAGTAAGTCGTCTTCAAGGAAACTAGCCTCCATTTGGAAGTCAGTGAAGGGCCTGATCGAATTGCGGTGATCGATTTCGCACAGTCTGCACAGTGCGAACATGCATACGCTGCCAATTGGATCGGGCTGTTGGTTGCACACGCGGAAGTCAGGTGCCCTATTCAGAACCACTCGCAGTCCTTCCCTCGGTGCTCTGGTAGGCATGATCCGGACACAGGACGCCGATGCGATTGGTTCGGATTTTGCTCACAACAGGGTACGCTTGAGAGGTATTCCTATTCACAGGATGAGATTCCGATCATTCCGCGCCTAGTCCGTGTTCGGTTTGCCAGACTGGCTGTGAAGCATCTGAGTGTTCTCGGGGGGCCCTCATTCATGATGCTGCATTCATGGCGGTTCCTCTGTGGTTTCCTGCCGATCGTCGTCTCTCTTACCATCGGGCTGCGACAGCTGTTTCAGGGCAGAGGCCTCGTTGCGCCGTTCCTCATCGGAGCATCGCTTCTGTTTGCCGCAGCGCCCGGTGTAGACAACCTCCTTCTTCTCCTGGGCTCGACGCTGTTCAATTACCTGGTGGCGTGCTGGATACGAGTGAGAACCGATCGAGATCTTTCGGCACGATGGGCCCTTGGCGTCGGCATTGCGGTAAATATCGCTGTCCTGGCCTACTTCAAGTACCTGGATTTTCTCATCGACAATGCCAATGGACTTCTAGGTGTGTCCTATCCTTCCCAGTCTGTTGGTCTGCTGCCGCTGGGCCTGTCCTTTCTCACCTTCCAGCAAATCGCCTTTCTCGTGGATAGCTACCGGAAGCAGGAGCGTCAGGAGGAGATACGGTCTTCTCACTATCTCCTGTTTTGTTCGTTTTTCCCCACACAAGTGGCTGGACCTATTCTCCGCGCACACGAATTCATTCCCCAGATGGCGACGCTGTCGCAGTCGGCATCTCGGGTGGCGTTGGTGGAAGGCCTCACACGATTCGTCTATGGATATTTTGAGAAGGTCGTGATGGCCGAGACGCTTTCCCACTATAGCACTCCTGTTTTCGACGCCGTTGCAGACGGCCGGCCGCTCGGGTTCGTGGCGGCGTGGGGAGGGCTGCTGGCCTTTACGTTTCAGCTGTATTTTGACTTCTCGGGGTATAGCAATATGGCCATTGGTGTGGCCGCATGGTCGGTTTCACGTTGCCTGAAAATTTTGCGTCTCCCTACCACACGGTGTCCGTGAGTGATTTCTGGAGGCGCTGGCATATGACGTTGTCGCGCTTTCTTCGGGATTATCTCTACATCCCGTTGGGTGGAAACAAAAAGGGATTGGCTCGGCAAGTCATCAACATGATGGTCACGATGGTTCTGGGGGGGCTGTGGCATGGCGCCAGTTGGACATTCGTCATCTGGGGGGCGCTCCACGGGTGTTATCTTGGCGTCAACCACGTCTGGAGGCGGCTTGGATGGAGGTGTTCCGACCGCATGGGATGGTTCCTGACCTTTCTGAGTGTCGCCTATGCGTGGGTCTGGTTTCGTGCGGATTCCACCGCCGCTGCGTTGAGACTATCCGCTTCGTTGGCGGGGGTGCAGGGGGTCTGGTCAGAGGGGATGTGGGAGGCGTTTCGGACGTTGCAGCAACCGTTGCCGGGCGGGTTGTCCGCCATCGCTCAGAGCCTGGGGCTGTTGAGCGTCCCGCTGACGTATGACCAATGGACGATTTACCCGGTCGGGGTTCTCTTGTCCGATCCGAGCGCGCATCTGATCTGCCTTGTCCTGGCCGCAGTGCTGGTCTGGGTGCTTCCGAATGCACAGGAGTGGCTGGAGCTCGATCGCCGGCGTATCGATGTGCGGTGGCCGGCCTTTGCGGGGGCGCTTATGGCCTTGGTTCTGTTCGTGTCTCTGCTTGTATCGCTGCACGAGCCCACGAGCTCCGTGGTCTATTCGAAATTCTGAGTGAGGATGGTCATGCGACCTGCCCGATTCGGCGCGGGGGTTGTTCTGATGAGCATCATGAGTTGGGTGCTCTATAGCGCCCTGTTTTGTTTTCAGGTAGGGGCTCGTACGGCGGCAGAGTATTGGCTCTATGATGCCATGACGGTGAAGCGCCATCTTCTTCGCGCGATGGCTGACAAGCGCAAGGTACTGTTGGTCGGAGGGTCCAGCGTATGGTTCGGCCTGGATGCCGGTCAGGTCCAGCAGGAACTGGGCATTGATACCTTGAACCTGGGCCTGCACGCCATGCACCCGTTGGATCGGCTGGTAAGCGATGTTCGAACGGACGTGAAGTCTGGCGATATCATCATTATGCAGCTTGAATATGACTATTACACAATTGATACACCGTATAACGATTGGTACGTCAATCAAGTGATGGCGGGGAACCCCGAGAGTTTTTGGGAGTTGAATTGGCGGGAGAAGGTGGAGTTTTTCCTGTCGGTGCCTCCCTTGCGGGTGCTGGAAGGTGTCGGGACACGGGTGACCGCGTTCTCTCCGGCCGAGCTTCAGAAGCGAATCCCGATGCAACCTCCGGAACAGGTGCTCCTATTGATGCAGCGGGTGTGGGCTGCCCATGCCATCCCGGAAGGGAACTATACGATTCGCAACATCGATCCCCAGGGGAATGCGGTCGTCGCGAAAGGCACATTTACATCCTATGGGTACCCCTTCAATGGACAGTCGGTCGCACGGGTGTACCCATGGAACACCCTGCGCGAGTTTGTTCGGTACTGTGCAGCTCGCGGGGTTTCACTGTATATCGGCTGGCCGCCAGTGGTGAAAGGGAGCATGGCATTCGATTCTCCTCGCATACAAGAGAAAGTGCGAACCATCGAGGAGAAACTGGCGGAGCTGAAGATTCCGGTCTTAGGCCAGGCGGGCGACTTTCAATATGATCGCCGGTTGTTTGCCGATACCGGATACCATTTGACTCATGAAGGCCGCGCGCTCCACACGAAACATCTATTGGAACGGCTTCGCGAGAAAATGTCCGTTCCGAATCTGTCTTCCTGAGGTCCAGTCGTACTGCCTGCCCGTTGAGTCCGGTGTCGACACGACGCCAGCGTTGAGACAGGCTTGGCGGCGTGGGGGACTTCGAGTGGCTCGCCGTCCGTCAGTGGCTCACCTCGGCAATCCGTCGTTCCTGTTCTTTTAGTTTCCGACTCGCGGCGAGGGTGTCTGGATCCAGCAGGCCATGGAGTATCTCCTGCCGCAGTTGGATGAACAGCGGGTCCTGTCTGACCGACGCCGGTTGCCCGCCTTGCAGCAGGGTGAGCCAGCGGGAGCTGGAGGCAGCATACCGGCCGTTTGGCACAGTGGTGCGTAATTCTTGAAAGGCGTGGATCGCATCCTCGCGGTTTTCGAATAACGCGACCAATCCCCTGGTGTACGTCACCTCTTCGCACGTGCCGGCCTGCTGGCAATTCGCTCGGCGTGATTCCTGCGCCCGACTTACGACTTGCAATGCCTCTCGCTCTTTCGAATCGGCCTCAAAAAAAGCGCTGCTGGGCAACGTGACAAACGGGCTCGTGCCGGCACAGCCCAAGAAGCCGCTGATGAGCAGTACCCAGAGTGAACTGTGTGCAACCATTCTTCTATTCATACACCACCTCCAGGTAGGAACCGGATCGAAAGTTTGTGCACGTGAAATCGGTTCTGTCGGGTGATCGCCGGCTCGTCCGTCCGTGCTCTGTTCGGCGCTGCTAGGTCGACGAGACCAGATATTCGATTTGAAGGATTTGAGGGCAGAGCCTCGCTCCTCGTCGATCTGCGGATCAGATTGCCCTGTGGTCTCTAAGGAAAGATTGGGTACAACGGGGGCTTAATTCGCGAGGGTGACAACAAAACGTTTGCGGCACATAACCATTCCCTGATCTCTAGTGGACGCGTCAACACAGAGGGCCGCCTTTCGAGCG
>JACOEF010000740.1 GCA_024998705.1 Nitrospira sp. | reverse complement strand
GAATCGAACTTCTCCGGATGTTCGCCATGAAGCCCGTTCCCGTACCTTACCCGCCATATGCAATTTCGCGCTGAATGTCCCTGCCTTCAGCGCCCCCAGTGCGATCCCGACCGGCAATTCCTTCAAGGATATCGCACCGGACGAAACGTTCGCGGTAAAGACCATGCCCTCCGAGAACTTGATGGTTCCGTCACCGACGATTCTCACAGGGGGCAAGACAAGACCGACTTGCCGGATCATCAAGAGACTGCCGTCTGACAAACGGCCATCAAACTCGATGGAAGCGGGTGCGTGCAGCGGTTTGGTGAAGATCGCCGGTATGCGCAGCCCGACCGACTGGAGTTGAATTGCTCCCGCGAAACGCGGTTCCTCGACCATCCCGGTCACGGCGGCCTGCATGCTGACGGTCCCCTCCACTTCCGATCTGGGACCGAGGTCGACAGCCTCCGCCATCCATAACCAGACGTGACCGGCGTCAGCGGTCATGGTCACGTTCACATCGGAATAGACCTTGCCTCTCTTCCAGG
>JACOEF010000325.1 GCA_024998705.1 Nitrospira sp. | reverse complement strand
CCGGCATCGGCAAACTGCTTCACATCGTGAACCATCGCAATTTGCGCACAGATGGAAAAACCTGGCTGTCCAAAATGGACCTGCCGCAGATCACCGTCGAAATGCCGATTGCCTGGGGCGGCGACTATGTCCAAGAACTGGCCGTGGCCGGCAGTGACGCGCTCCCCGCTGAAAATGCCAAAGCCGCCAATAAGGCGGTGTGGGAATTGCTGGAACCCTACGATGGATTCGAACGGTGGGTGGAATGCGCCCGACGCGCAGGACGGTTCCCAAGCGAAGGCCAGTGCCTGCTGGTGGATTATAAAGACTGTACCAGCTCAACCAATATCCGCGACCACTACTACGGCCACGCGGCCTACACCCGCACCAACGCGATGCTCTTCAACTTCGATCAGATCGTGGGGCGGCTGTATTCATAACCGGTTCATCAGCCGTACGACATAGCCCCGCACTAACTTGCCCCACGGCACTGCGTACCGTAAGGGGTGCGATCCGTATGCGCACTTTGGCCAGGAAACGCCTTGCGCAAGTCTCCGGCACGATCACGGAACTTTCCCGCTAGCCCGTTCTTACCGGTCTTTTCAAGACTGGCGGCATATTCGTCTAGAACCTGAGCATACCCAATTGGGTCACGGCTATCAGCATGCAATGACTCAAGCTCAGGGACGACACGATCAAAATACTCGACAGCGTTGCCATACTGTAGCTTGTCAAGGTTAAGTCGAGCTAGTTCGACCAGCGACATATAAGCCGGCCCTCCATTCTGACGATCCAGGTCATACGCCTCGGAGAGCCCCTTCTCCCCTTCAACCCAATCGCAAATCATCCCTGAATACCTTCCGTACTCATAGCTGAGAGCCGCCACCATCTTAGGGTTAGCATGTGCCAGACGAGCATTGGTGAGAGCTCTTGCAAATTCCTTCCGGGCTATGGCGAATTCGCCACTCTTCCCGGCCTTTGCACCAGCTTGCGCATGCTGACGTGCCTTGTACTCATTGATCGAAGCCGCACATCCAGAAACAAGTACGATGCTCAACGCCATGGCAACATATAGAATGTTCATATATGGCTCCCGCTTAGATCGCTATGTAGCTACCCTCTCTCTTCTAGCTGCAGGATGGTCAAAAAGGCTGTCCGGCAAGGCCGCCGGACGCGAGACGACTGAGGCGTACACGTGGGTACGTCGCAGGGAGGCGTGCGACCGAGAACGCCGCTGAGGAGAAGCGCATCTTGGTGCGCTGGGGTCGGACGGGTGAAAATCGTCGTCTTTTTCACCATCTCGCTAATACGGCATGTCGTCGTCGTCAAACCCGAAATGGTGCCCGATCTCGTGCACGACGGTATCGCGTACTTCCTGCACAACTTCTTTCTTAGTGCGACAGAGTCGAAGGATCGGCCCGCGATAGATGGAGATTTTGGCCGGCAGTTGCCCGCCCGCCTGGAAGAAGGATTCTTTGTCGAGGGAAAGACCTTGATAGAGGCCGAGGAGATCTTCGTCTTCCTCCATTTCAAGGTCGGCGAGGACTTCGGGTGAGGGCTCTTCTTCCACCACCACGGCGACGTTGGTGATGAGTTTGGCATACTCGTCTGGCAGGCCGTCCAACGCTTCCTGCACTAAGGCCTGGAACTCCGGTTCGGGTATGGTCAATGTACGCTTTCGCGGCGGCATAGGCTGAACCGTATCGACTAACGCTCTGCACAACACCCGCGTTCGTTCAGGATGTTCAAACAGGCTGTCCAGCAAGGCCGCAGGGAGGACGTCGACTGAGGCGTACCGCTTGAGTACGTCGCAGGAAGACGTGCGACTGAGAACGCCGCTGGCAGCCTGTTTCAACATCCTGCTACGGATGGGCGACTCGCCAGTTGCTCCCCACCCCCAGATCCACCTTGAGCGGAACCGACAGACCCAACGCCGCGCCGGTGGCTTCCATTTCTGCTTTCACGAGTTGCTTCGCCTGCTCCAATTCCTGCTCCGGCACTTCGAAAATCAATTCGTCATGGACTTGGAGGATCATCTTGCAGCGAGGGAGTTCGCTCTGGAGGCGTTGATGGACCTTGATCATCGCCACCTTGATCAGATCGGCGGCCGAGCCTTGAATCGGACTATTCACCGCCATGCGCTCACCGACGCCGCGCTGCGAGGGATCGCCGCCCTGCAATTCCGGGATCGGGCGGCGGCGGCCGAGGATGGTCGTCGTGTAGCCCTTGCTCTTGCCGTCGTCGATGTTGCGATCCATCAAGGCCCGCACGGCTGCAAACTTCTCGAAGAACGTCTCGATATATTTCTTGGCATCGGCTTGCGACACACCGATGTTGGATGCGAGGCCGAACGGACTGATGCCATACACAATTCCGAACACCACGCTCTTCGCCGCGCGACGCATCTCCCGGGTGACTTCTCCGGCAGGCAGATTAAAAATCTCCATGGCCGTGGCCATGTGAATATCTTCTCCCTTCTCGAAGACCTGCAGCAGGCGAGGGGCTTGCGAGAGGTGAGCTAAAATTCGCGGCTCAACCTGGCTGTAGTCGGCGCAAAGCAGTTGATGACCCGGCGGCGCGATGAAGGCTTCGCGGATGCGCAGGCCGTAATCGCCCTTCACCGGAATGTTCTGCAAGTTGGGCTCGGTAGAAGACAGTCGTCCCGTCGCCGCCACCGTCTGGTTCAGCGACGTATGGAGCCGTTTGGTTTCTGGATTCACCAACTGCGGCAGGGCATCGACATAGGTCGATTTGAGCTTCGTCAGCGTTCGATAGTTCAGGATCTGTGCCGGCAGGTCATGCTGCGAGGCGAGTTGCGTGAGGGTGTCTTCATCGGTGGAGTAGCCGGTCTTCGTTTTTCGCAGCGGCTTCAGGCCGAGGGTCTCAAAGAGCACTGTGGCGAGCTGCTTGGGCGACCCGATATTAAACTCGCCGCCGGCCAGACGGTAAATACTTCCTACCATCTGCTCCAGCTCACGCTCCAACTCTTTACTCAGAACCTGCAGGCCCTCAACATCGAGCAAGAAGCCATTGCGTTCGATTTCGGCCAACACCGGCACGAGCGGCATCTCTACGTCATGAAAGAGTGACAGGCTCCCCTGCTCTTTCAGCCGCTCACGAAGCATCGGCGCCACTTTCGCTGTCACGGCGGCCGCCTCGCCCGTTCGACGAACCAGCGCCTCATCCACATCAAACAGAGATTGCGGGCCGTTGCTCGCATCGTCGCGTTCCCCCGCACCCAACTGATAACTCAGCAGGTCCATGGCGATGGCTTCCAACGTATGGGCCCGGCGATTCGGGTTCAACAGATAGTCCGCCACCATCGTATCGAAATAGGGCCCCGGCATCTCGACACCCTGCCGATGAAGCGCCAACAACAGCGGCTTGAGATCCTGCACGGCTTTGGGTTTGTTCCCGTCACGCAGGTACTCAACGAATGGACTCGGCCAGCCACGCGCCTCGCCCTGCACGAAGGCCGCGTGCCCATCGGACCGACCCAGCGCGCAGCCTTGAATATCGGCGCGCACCCCCGGCTCACCGGTCAGGACGCAGGCGATGCCCAACATCGCATCTGCCGGTTGCTTCTTCAGAAACGCGTCTGCCGCTGCAGCATCGTCAAGCTGTTCGACGTCAGCCCCCAGCCGATTCTGCTCAGGCGTCTCTCCCTGAAAGGCCTTGGCCAGCGTCATAAACTCCAATTCGCGCAACAGGCTTACGAGCGTCTCCGTCTGCGGCGCTTTTGCTTGAAACTCGGCCGGGACAAATTCAAGCGGACAGTCCAGCTGAATCGTCGCAAGCTGCTTGCTCATCCGTGCCTGCTCACCCTGCGCCAACAACAAGTTCTTGGTTTTCGCCGGCGTGACTTCTTCGACTCGATTCAGCAGTTCTTCGATGGTGCCGAACTGTGTAATCAGTTTCACCGCGGTCTTTTCGCCGATGCCTTTGACGCCGGGAATATTGTCGCTGGTATCCCCCATCAGGCCCATGATTTCGACCACACGTGCCGGCTCCACGCCGAAGCGCACCTGCGAATCCGCTTCACCAAACCATTTATCTTTCACCGGATCGAAAATGCGCGTCTTGGGGGTGAGCAGTTGAAACATGTCCTTATCGCTGGTCACGATCACGACGTCGAGGCCCTCGACCTCCCCTTTCCTGGCCAGAGTGCCGATCAGATCGTCCGCCTCGTACCCCGCTTGTCTAATGACCGGCAGAGACAGGGCTTCCACCACGCGATGGATGTAAGGAATCTGCGCGCTCATACCTTGCGGCATGGGTGGCCGTTGCGCCTTATAGTCTTTAAACGCTTCATGACGATGAGTCGGCCCCTTCTCGGCGAATACCACCGCTACATAGTCCGGCCGATGGTCCCGAAGGACCTTCAACAACATCGTCGTGAACCCGTAGACGGCGTTCGTCTGCAGGCCTTTGGAATTGGCAAGTGGCGGCAGGGCAAAAAACGCCCGATAGATGTAGGCGCTACCGTCGATGAGATAGAGTGTGGGCATAGCTGAAGCAACGTAACCGATGGAGCACCATGCAGGGAGCAATCGACCGCAGCGCGCTCAGTCGGGCGCGATGATGAGCGGCGGCTTATCGAACTTCGCCCGCATGGCATTGATGGTGCTGAGGACGGTGGATTGCCCCACGATCTTGGCCTCCACCCGCCGCTTGCCGGGAAACTCAATCAAGGAGAGGCCGATCAACATCGTCAGCACGCCCTGTCCGGGCAGGAACAGCATGAGAAAACCCGCGAACAAAAAAATCGCGCCCACGACGTTCTTCACCACATGGCCGATCAGGCGAAGGACCGGAAGGTGATTCTCCATCCAGGGGCGCGGAATGCGGCCATCGAAATAGTCCGCCGGCAGCCGCATGAGAATGATGGGAATTGCGATCAAGGTCCCCACGAACATGAACACGGAGGAGACCGCGAACCAGATCAGCACATTCGCCGGCACGTAGGACTCGATCT
>JACOEF010000511.1 GCA_024998705.1 Nitrospira sp. | reverse complement strand
CCCGTGAGGTCGTTCGGGAGGAAGCAGGAATAGCAGGTCGTTTCAGACAGGCCGTATCCATGGCGGATGGGGAATCCAAAACGATCTTCAAAGCGGATGGCCGTGTCTCTCAGTAACGGTCCGGCGCCGCAGATCACACCACCACATCGATCCAGGCGATAGGCCGCGAGGTTTTCGTCGGCATCCAGCAGAAACTCAAGTAAGGTAGGAACCACGCTTACACTGGTGACCTGCTCGTCGTGGAGCCGCCGCCAGAAGCTGCCGGTCTTAAATTTCCGGTTCAGGACGACGCTCCCCTTGCAGTAGAATGGAGTCAGCAAGGTGACCACGATGCCGTTGACGTGATGAATGGGCAGCACGCACATGACGCGGTCGTTGAAACCGAAGCCGTGCCGGTCGGCGATGGCATCCGCATCGATCAACAGGTTGGCGGTCGTAAGAATGACGCCTTTCGGTGGGCCGGTTGTGCCGGACGTATAGATGATTAACGCAGGATCGTCGAGTCGGTATGCAGGCGTGGCCTGACCGGACCGATCGGCGCTGCTGATCGGTCGGCGCTTTCCCTTGGTCTCCTTCTCGCCAAGGATGCCACCGTCACCCAGGGCAACCACGTCCCGCAAGGCCGGCAGCATGGACTGAAGGCCTGTGATTTCCCCATAGACATCCTGCCAACAGAGGGCGACCGAAGCCTCCGAATGTTCGAGGATATATCGCTTCTTCTCCGGTGGTTCTTCGATATTGATCGGCACCACGGCGACTCCCAACGTCCAGGCTGCAAAGTAGATGAGCGTCGTCAGGTCGTGGTTGAACAGCACGGTGGCGATCCGGTCGCCACGGGTCAAGCCGAACTTGAAGTGCAACATCTCAGCCATTTGTTCGACGATCGTGCCGAATTCAGCATAGCTGTAGGTCCGTCGCAGGTTCCGGTCATCGTCGCAATAGGTCAGGAAATTTCTGGTGACGAGTTGCGCGTCGTACACGCGTGATCGAAAGAACTCGGCAAATGAGGTCCAGTGGAGTGCCGATGTACACCCGACTGCCTCGCGGGCCTGCTCGATGCGGTCATGTACGTCGGTCAACAGGCTCATAGGTCCTCGGTGTCGGCCCGGTGTAGAGCGCTCGTGGTCTGATCAATCGGTTATGTTCCTGCTGCTCCATCACATGGGCGCACCAGCCGGTGATGCGGGAGCAGACGAACAATGGGGTGGACAGTTCACGTGGAATGCCCATTAGCAGGTAGGCCACGGCTGTGTAGAAGTCGAGATTGGGATGCAGCCCTTTTTCCTCTCGCATGATGCGGTGGAGGACGGAGGCGATTCCGTACCAGCGGTGGTCGCCGCAGAGGTGGCTGAGTCGTTCGGCGTGGCGCTGGATGATGGCTGATCGTGCGTCGCCCTGCCGAAGTACGCGATGCCCGAATCCCATCACGCGACGTTTGTCCGCGAGCGCTTCCCGTACCCATGACTCCGCTCGTTCCGGCCGGCCGATGTCGATGAGCATCGATGCCACCGCTTCGTTGGCGCCGCCGTGGAGTGGCCCTTTTAATGTTGCGACGGCTGCCGTGATCGCGCCATGCAGGTCGGTGAGGGTCGAGGCCGTGACGCGGGCGGCGAACGTGGAAGCATTAAACTCGTGCTCCGCGTAGAGGATGAGCGACACGTTCAGCGCCTCGGCCATGGCCGCGCCGCGTTCACCGTCCTTGCGGCCTGCCACCAGATGCAGCAGGTGTTGCGCAAAATGTTGACTCTCGTCCGGCCTTCGGAGGACGGTGCCGGACATCACTCGATGACTATCCGCGATCAACAGTGGGATCTGGCTCAGCAGCCGCATGGATTTGCGGAGATTGGCCTCATGGGATCCATCCTGTGCATCGGGATCGCTGAGGCCCAGCAGGGAAATCCCGGTGCGCAGCACGTCCATTGGATGCAGGCCTGATTGCAGACGGTCTACAAAACGTTGTACCGGCTCAGGCAGGATTCGATTGTCTCTCAGCAAGGCGGTAAAACTATCCAGCTCGTTCCTGGTGGGGAGATGACCGATCAGGAGTAAGTACGCGACGTCCTCGAAGCTGCTCCATTCAGCCAGGTCGCCGATGGCATATCCGCGATAACGAAGGCCTGCCTCTCCTTCATCTACCTGGCAGAGGGCCGATTCCCCCGCGATCACCCCCTCAAGTCCGGGGCTATACAGGGGCTGTTCCGGGCTCTTCGTTCCGGGCTGTTCTTGCATCACCTGGTTCATAGGCGCTCCGTGTCTGGTCCTGTCCATTCTCGTATCGAAGCAGACGATAGAGTTCCTGTCGCGTCATCATATGATCGAGCCACGCCCGTTGAGAGCCGAAGAATCTGAGTTCTTGCAGCAGCTTTTCCACAGCGAGGGCTGCGACCCTGAGCGTGCTGACGGGAAACAACACGCCGCGATAGCCCAACGCTTCGAATGCCTCGACGCTCAAGTAGGGCGTCTTGCCGAACTCCGTCATGTTGGCGATTAAGGGGACCTGAACGCCTGCCGTCCTCATTGCCAACGCAAAGGTCCCGAACTCCTCCGCGGAGAGCAGGGCTTCGGGGAACAGCGCGTCGGCGCCGGCGTTGGCATACGCAATGCTTCGCTGGACGGCGGCCTGCAGCCCATCGACGGTTCGTGCGTCCGTACGCGCCACAATGATGAAATCTCGATCGCGTTTCGCCTGCACGGCTGCGGTGATCTTAGCGACCATGTCACCCGTTGGAATCAGTCGTTTGCCTGACAGGTGGCCGCATTTCTTCGTCTCTTCCTGATCTTCGATCTGCATGCCGGCCAATCCGGCCCGCTCAAAATCACGGACTGCCTCTTGGACAACCGACGGCGGCCCATAGCCGGTGTCTGCGTCCACGATGGTTGGAATCGCCACTGACCGGGCAATGGCAGCAGCTTCCCGCGTCATGTCCTCCAGAGGGATCAACCCGATATCGGGCAGGCCATGGGAGGCCGAGATGGCGGCTCCCGATACATAGACGATGTCGAATCCGGCGCGCTCGATTTGCATGGCCGTCAGGGCATTCGAGGCTCCGGGGATGGCCATCGTTCTGTCGGCAAGCAGCTGACGCAGTCGTTGAGCTTTCGAGCGAGTGGAGCCGCTATGCATCATGATTGGGCACCCTCAACAGAGGCATCAGCGTGGCGATGTCTGTCTCTTGTTCCAATGCCCACACCAAACCGATGAGTTTCTCGACTCGCGCGCGACCGATTCGTCTCGATGCGAGCACACGGAGTTTTTCCTCTACATCCTGGTCCGACATGGGATTGCCCGGGTGGCCCAGGGGGATGTCCGTCTGCCTTACATACACGTTCCCCCTCGTCGTCCTGAGCGTGAGGCGAGTCGGCATGGTTTCAGGGTAGCGGCCGGCGAATTCCGGCTGGGGAACGACTCGAACCTTTTTCATGAGTTCGTGCAGCGCAGGGTCTCGTAATCGGTCAGGGTCGAACGAGTGTAATGTCGTGCGGCCGTCGAGCAACGCCACGGCGACACAATAGGGGAAGCTGTGATCGGCCGTTTCCCTGGTCGTCGGGTGCCACTTCTCCGGATCACGTCCGATGATATCGATGGCCACATCGTAACTGCCGATTTCAATCTCGCTCAGGTGCCGGACTGCATCGTCCCCCTCTGCCTTGAGCAGTTCGGTGCGCAGAGCCAGCGCCGCTTCGACCGCAGTCTGGGCGTGGTATTCCACCGGGAAATGTTTGATGTAGGAATCGAGAATTTTGAACGGCGTCGGCCTGTCGTCGAAAGCCCTCTCTCCGCCCAATCTAGGCAGCTCGAACGGACCGGAGACCAGCTTCATGTACCCCTTCTCGCCCTCAAAGACGGGTGCCGGACCTGTCATGCCTCGTTGGGCGAGGATGGCGGCGAAGAGACCATTACGCGCCGCATTGGAGAACGCACAGGCTTTCCACATGGACATTTCGCCGACTCTGGTCTGCCGGAGTGCTACGTTCGCCACAGTAGCCAGATTGATGGCCTGCGTGGTTTGAGCCTCCGACAGTTTCAGCGTTTTAGCTACGCCGAGCGCGGACGAGATCGCTCCATACGTCACATGGTCCCACCCACGGGAACGCAACGCGGCGGCGTCGCAGAGCCGACATTGGATTTCATAAGCCAGGGCGATAGCCTGGATCACCCGCTTGCCCGAGGCATGGGCTATTTCGCCTGCGGCGAGGACGGCGGCCAGGTTGTCCGAAGGATGGGCCGGCTCTCGAGAAAGATAGGTATCGTTGAAGTCGAGGTAACGAACCAACGCGCCGTTGGCGAATGCGGCCAGGTCCGGCAGCGTTTTGTGCGACGTTCCCCAGATGGTCGCGCCGCCGGGAACGTTCGCGGATTGCGCCACGTGACGGGCGATCCGGCAGGGAGTCGCCTTCCAGGCGCCGAAGGCGCAACCGGCGCTGTCAAGAATCCGTCGCTTGACTTCATGGACGACGTCGCCGGACAGGTCGTCGTAACAGAGAGCCTGGGTGTAACTCGCAAGGCGGTTCGCCAGCATGATGATCCTCTCAACAGCACGCCGGTCCGTCAGTTCGACGCGTGCGCGAGATCCTGTAGCCGTTGCTGTTCGGCAATCATGGCGATTAACTCAGGAATGCCCTCTCCCTTTACGGCCACGGTGCGCAACACGTGCGGATACCATTCGCGCAGATCGCGCACGGCAGCATCGGCTCCTTCGCGATCCCCCTTATTGACGACCACGATATCCGCTACTTCCAACAACCCCGCCTTCATGGCTTGCACGTCGTCGCCCAATCCAGGCGCGACCAGAGCGATGACGGTTCCGGCCACCGACACGACCTCGATGTCGCTATGGCCGACGCCGACCGTCTCGATCAGGATCACGTCATACGCGGCTGACTCCAGGACCTGCAGCGCGTCGCGAGTCGCTCGTGCAAGCCCGCCGGACTGACCGCGGGTCGCCATGCTGCGTATGTAGACCCCCGGATCGTCCGCATGCCGTTGCATCCTGATCCGGTCACCCAGCACCGCACCGCCCGTGAGGGGGCTACTGATATCGACCGCCAGGACACCGACCGTCTTGCCGAGGCGGCGGTAGGCGGTGATGAGTTGGTCGATCACGGTGCTCTTTCCCGTGCCGGGATAACCGGTGATGCCGATTACCGTGGCGCGTTGATCGGGTGGCGTCAGGCGTTTCAACACAGCGGTGCCGGCCGGCTCCCGGTTATCAAGCCAGGTGATCACGCGTGCCACAGCCCGGACTCCACCGGCCTGCACTTGCTTGGCCATCGTCTCGGCATCCTCCTGTTTCGACAATCGATCGGCGTACGCGTGGTTCATGTCATGCCTTCATCGCAGGCTGTCGTTTTTCGCGATGATGGAGGTGTGAGAGCCGTGAGTTCAGCGGATGCCGCACGGCGTCACTGAGTTGTTGCGCACAGGCAGCAACCAGCATTTCATCCACCGGTACATTGGCGCCGGATGCTTTCAGCGCGAAGACCAGATCTTCCGTCGCCACGTTGCCGGATGCGCCGGGCGCATAGGGACAGCCGCCGAGACCTCCCGCCGAACAGTCAAACGCCGTGATGCCATAGTCCCACCAGGCCGCGAGGGCATTGGCGACGGCCATGCCATAGGTGTCGTGGAAATGAAGTGAGAGGTGCGCCGGCTCGACATGCGGCAGTATCGTGTCGAGTAAACTCCGCATGTCCGTCGGCGAAGCCTTGCCGACCGTCTCGCCCAAGGAAATGTCGTCGACCGCGAGGTCCAGCAGTCGTTCCACTAAGTCCCGTACCTGCGTGGGAGGAATCCGGCCTTCATAGGGACAAAACACGACCGTGGATAGGTAGGCTCTCACCGCCATGCCGTCTCGTTTCGCGGCTGCCACGATCGGTCTGAAACGCACCAGTGATTCTTGCACGGTTGCTTTAATGTTATGGCGGGTAAAGCTGTCTGAGGCAGCCGTGAAGATGGCGATTTTGTCGACGTTGGCCGCCCGCGCCCGCTCCAGGCCTCGTGCATTTGGAACGAGAGCCGAATAGGTGACACCAGGGATGCGGTCGATGGCGCGGAAGACCTCATCGGAATCCGCAAGCTGCGGGATGGCAGCGGGTGACACGAAGGAGCCGGCTTCAATTTCCGTCACACCGGTTCGTGACAGGGCATTGATCAAGGTGATCTTGCACAGCGTGGGCACGAATTCCGGTTCGTGTTGTAACCCGTCGCGCGGAGACACCTCGGTGATCCGGACGGGGGCACGACGTGAATTATATAGGCCGGCCTGCAACATGCTGGTCCTCCGGTCTCTTCCGGTCTGACTGGTGTGCTTGCCCGTCGGCCCACTGCGGTGGTCGCTTTTCTGCAAAGGCGCGGAGCCCTTCCATCGCTTCGGATGTACAACGAGCGCTGGCGTTGGCTTCTGCGCAGGTTGCCTCACGCTCCTCATCGGGCAACCGACGTATTCTTTGGATCAATCGTTTTGTTTCTCTGGTTGCGCGGGGAGCCAGCCGCATGATGGCGTCGATGAGTTCGGTGATACGCTCGTCCAGATCGTCCTGAGGAACGACGTCGTGCACGAGGCCGAACCCGTGCGCGACTGATGTGGTGAAGGTCTGGCCGGTCAGGGCATACCGTCGAAGAAACGATTCGCCCGCCTTGCGCAGGAGAAAGGGCGCGATGACGGCCGGGATCAAGCCGAGCCTGACTTCGCTGAGTGAAAACGTCGCATCTTCCGCGGCGACGACGATATCGCAGACGGCCAGCAAACCAAGCCCGCCTCCGAAGGCAGGTCCCTGCACCCGGGCAATGACCGGGCAGGGCACTTCGTCGATGGTGCGATACATGCGGGTGAGGCGTTGCGCGTCATCTTGTGCCTGGGCGTCCGTGGCCGGAGACGTGGATTGCATCCATTGGAGATCGGCCCCGGCGCAAAAAACTGGTCCGGCACTGGATAGCAGAACGCCTCTCAGCGACGGCTCCCCGGCGACGTCGTCGAACGCCTGAGTTAGGTCACTGATCATCCGACTATCGAACGCATTGCGCCGTTCGGGCCGGTTGAGTGTGATGCAGCGGATGGTGTCGCGTGATTCAATTGTCAGGGTCGTATACCGGCGCATGCCTGCCTCCTCATCCACTGCGATCCTCACATACGAAACACCGGCGCATGGGTTTCTCTGGTCGGCGTGGATGCGGCGATGTCCAGGCAGAGGCCCAGGACGTGTCGCGTGTCCACGGGATCCAGGATGCCGTCGTCCCAGAGTCGTGCGCTGCTGAAATAGGGACTGCCTTCCTGCTCGTATTGCTGCCTGGTAGTCTCCAGGATTCGTCGCTGTTCGTCATCCGACAGCCGTTCATTTTCTCTGGCCCGCTGTTGTTGCTTCACGGTGACGAGCACCTGCGCGGCCTGCTGCGCGCCCATCACCGAGGTACGTGTGTTGGGCCAGGTGAAGAGGAATCGAGGGCCATAACCACGCCCGCACATGGCATAGTTGCCGGCTCCATGGGAGGCGCCGATCAGAATGGTAAATTTGGGGACCTCGGCCGTTGCGACGGCCTGCACCATCTTGGCACCGTCCTTAATGATGCCTCTCGTCTCATAATCCTTTCCGACCATAAATCCGGTGATGTTTTGCAGGAACACCAGCGGAATACGCCGCTGTGCGCAAAGCTGGACAAAATGCGCACCTTTCAGGGCCGACTCGGAGAGCAGGACTCCGTTGTTCGCGACGATCCCTACGAGATGGCCCATCCAGTGGGCGAAGCCACAGACCAGCGTGAAACCGTACCGTGTTTTGAATTCATGGAAGCGGCTGCCGTCCACGAGTCGCGCAATCACCTCCCGGACCTCCCATTTCTGGCGCGGATTCGCAGGGATGATTCCGTAGAGTTCTTCGGCCGGGTACAGGGGCGCGTCGATCGTTTCGCGACGAAGTTTCGGCGGCCGTCTCCCGAGTGTGGCAATGATCGATCGGCAGATGTCCAATGCGTCGTCGTCATCTTGTGCCAGATGATCGCTGACGCCCGATAGTCGGGTGTGCAGATCGGCCCCCCCGAGTGCTTCAGTGGTGACGTCTTCGCCGGTTGCGGCTTTGACCAGCGGCGGTCCTGCCAGGTAAATCGTGCCGGTGCCCTGGACGATGACGTTCTCATCGCACATCGCCGGTACGTAGGCGCCGCCGGCCGTGCACATGCCCATGACGACGGCGATCTGGGGGATACCGGCTGCGGACATTCGCGCCTGATTGAAGAAGATCCGTCCGAAATGATCCTTGTCGGCGAAGACCTCGGCCTGCATCGGCAGGAAGATGCCGCCTGAATCGACGAGATAAATCGTCGGCAGGCGGTTTTCCAAGGCGATCTCCTGCGCCCGCAAATGTTTCTTGATGGTCATGGGGAAATACGTTCCCCCTTTGACCGTCGCATCGTTGGACGCGATAACACAGAATCGTCCTGCCACGGAGCCGATCCCTGTAATGATCCCGGCGGCCGGCACCTGATTGTCATACAGGCCAAACGCGGCGAGGGGGCTGAGTTCGATCCAGGGAGACCCTCGGTCGAGCAGGGCAGCAATGCGCTCACGTGCCGGCATCTTGCCGCGTTTTTTGTGGAGCGCCATCGCATCGGACGGACCGCCTGCTTGTACGATGGCCAGCTGCTTCTTTAGATCGGCTGCCAGGCTTTCGTTGTGTGCCTGGGCACGGCGAAAGTCTTCCGAAGTCTTATCTACGCTGGTCTTCAGGACACGCATGACGGAAATCCTCTCACGGCTCGACTCGAAGTCCTTTCACGAAACCGACGATGTCCTGCATCGGTGTGGCCGGGCGAAAGAGCATTTGCACACCCGCGGCTTTCAGTCGCGCGGCATCGTCATCGGGGATAATGCCTCCACCGAACAGCGTGACGTCTCCGGCGTCCTGCTCCTTCAGCAACTGCAGCACGCGGGGAAAGAGTGAGTTGTGGGCGCCGGAATGGATACTGAGGCCGATGGCCTGCACGTCCTCCTGAATCGCGGTGGATACGATCTGCTCCGGTGTCTGATGGAGCCCGGTGTATATGATCTCTACGCCGGCATCGCGCAGTGCCCGGACGACGAGCTTGACGCCCCGGTCATGTCCATCCAATCCCACCTTGCCGATCAGTACTCGAATGGGTGTCGTCGCTACTGCCATAGGTGCACCTCTTCCAGCACATACCGTCCTTCCACATTCTTCCTGAGATGACCGGCCTGGATCAGGGGGTCGTGTTCGAATAGTAGTAACCAGTTTTCCGCGAACGCTTGATCCAGCACCCGGCGTTTGGTGTCGAGTGTCCGGAGCGGATCGATATCGTATCCCATACTGTAGGGGAGGGGCAGATGCGAGACGGTCGGAATCAGATCGCCCAGGAAGAACGCGACCCGGCCTTCCGATTCGACTTTGACACTCTGATGAAAGCGCGTATGACCTGCCGTGACTACCGTGGTGATTCCCGGCAGCAGTTGCGTATCGCCTTGGATGAGCTCCCACTGATTCAGTTGCGCGACCGGTGTGAAATTGTTTTGTCTATAACTGGCCCTGGTCCGTTCATTGGCCGCAGTGGCATCGTCATATTCACCCTGTTGCACGTAGTAGGTGACTTTGGGAAAAGCCGGGAGTAGCGCGCCGTTTCCGTTGGTGATCGTATTGCCTCCGGCATGGTCGAAGTGCAGATGGGTGTTGATGACCAGATGGATGTCGTTGGGGG
>JACOEF010000199.1 GCA_024998705.1 Nitrospira sp. | reverse complement strand
TGGTCCTCATTCGTCACGGCGAGTCGCAGTGGAATCTGGAAAACCGCTTCACCGGCTGGGTGGATGTCCCCCTCTCCCCGAAAGGCATCGAAGAAGCGAAGGCGGCAGGAAAAAAACTGGCTGGCTTCACATTCGACCGCGCCTTTTCGTCCGTGTTAGCCCGTGCCAATGAAACCATGCGCCTTATCCTTGAGGGGATCGGGCAGACGACCATTCCTATTGAGAAGGACAAGGCGCTGAATGAGCGCATGTACGGAGAGTTACAGGGGCTGAATAAGGCCGAGACAGCCAAGAAGTTCGGCGATGAACAGGTAAAAATCTGGCGGCGGAGTTACGATGTGCGGCCGCCGGGCGGAGAAAGCCTGAAAGACACGGCCGAGCGGGTGCTGCCCTATTACGACAGCCGTATCAAACCCTACGTGCTGAAGGGAGAGACGATTCTCATCGCCGCCCATGGAAACAGTCTGCGCGCGCTGGTGATGCAACTCGAACAACTGACGCGGGAGCAGGTCCTGGAACTCAATATTCCGACGGGAGCCCCGCTGCTCTATGAGCTCGACAACAACGGGAAGGTGCTGTCCCACCGGTATCTCTAACAGGTCATGACAAACGCGCACTCAGATGCTGGCCGTCCATTTGAGGATCAATCGCAAGCTGTTCAAAATGGCCGTCGAGCACGGCCGTAGCCAACGAAGAGGTGCCGCCTACCCTCTGGATACGTTGGGCCGCTGAACGCCGAGAAAATGCCGTTGGCGGACTGTTTTAACACCCTACACACACTGACTCAATAATTCCTGATACTTGTCCAGCGGCACCAGATCGGGCAACAGCACCAGCAGCTTCGGCCGGTCCTCTGCCTGAATCAGACCCTGATTTTCCAGCAGGTCGGAAATTTCTTCGGAGGCCGCCATGGCTCCGCCCTCGTAATCTCCCACCGGCGCGTAGCGCGCGCGGCGGTCCTCCATTTCGACCAGGTAGTCCTCCCACTTTACCGACGCAAGTTTGAACGTCGTGGCCCAGTCCGCCTGGATCAACTCCAGCACTCGCTGAAACAATACTTCGCGGTACTTCCGTGGAATGTGGGCATTGATGGCCGCATGAACCCAGTAGAGCGTGAAGGAGAGCAGCTCCCGTGTCATCGTCTCCTCATGCTCCTCCTGGCCCTCAATGCCGTAGTCACTCAACAGCGCAACAGAAATCCGGCGCGGAATCAGTTGGTACAACGCGTCGGCGACTTCGGCCGGCGTCATGGATCCTTTTGGCATACACATCCTCCCGAAAGGGAGCTAAGCATACTGGAGGCCCGCGCGCGTTGACAACCCTGGGCGGCGTCCATTGCTTGTCCGCCGGAAAGGCCTATGCTACATACAACTTCATCACCGTGAGATGGAGAGCCATGGCACACATGCAACATGTTCGACCATTGTTCCTCGGACTCGCCTTATTCAGTTTCCTCTGGGCTGCACCAGCCAACGCCGCAGAGGTGCAGCAAGCACGCTGGGGCTTCGCCACCGATCTGGGACTCTGGACCGGCACCACCAACAACACCACCTTCGCGCTCGGCTTCGGCCTCGATTACTACATGGACCAGAATTTTTCGTTCGGTGGGATGGCACTGTTTACGCCGGTCGGAGACCTGACGCAGATCGGAATCGCAGGAGTCGCCAAGTATCACCTTCGCTGGAATGGCGGATTCAACCTGGTACCGTTTGCCGGACTAGGCTTTCTCCACGCAGACCTCAATCGAGCCAGCGGACCGACGAAAGTCGATCGCAACGACACCAGCCACTTCATTCCGCTCGGCCTGTCGCTGGAGTATCAGATGGGACCGAAGATCGCCTTTTCAACTACCCTCATGGTCAACCTCCACCACATCACCCTCTCGCCACCCGTGCCGAACGACAACACCAGCGTGGCGCTGCTCTTCGGCATCCGCTGGGGGCCGTAGTGCCGCCACAGTGTCCAAAAGGAGAAGGCTGATTGTTGTAGTGAAGTCGACGCGTTGCTCAAAGCAAAAAAGTCCGCGGGAGCGCTGGTAGCCTTCCTGCGGATCTTTAAAGAGGGGCTCAGCGAAGCGAGACCGCAGCCGCAAGCCCTTCGGTGTCAGATTCCACAGCCGCTCAAACGGGTTTCCAGCGAGGCCGCAGCGAAGTGAGGAGGGAGGCGTACCCTTGCGGTACGTTGAGTCTCGGAGCGTGGCGAGAACGAAGCTGGGAAGCCGTTTCAGCATTCCCGCGGATGTTCAAACGGGTCTTGCGGCAAGGCCGCAGCGAGTGAAGGCCCGAGGCGTACTTGAGCACAGTACGTGGAGGGGCTGAGCGAAGAGAGAACGCAGCTGGGGAGCCGTTTCAGCGGCTGTCAGGCGGCTTGGGCAGGGCGCCACCTGAGCCCAACATGCAACAACTCCTGCAGCAGGTCTTTGTAGGCGAGTTCGGCCTTTTCTGCCGAATCGGCGAAGTCTTCACCGCTGGCGATCTGCGGATTGGGATTGGCTTCCAGGACGTACACGTTCCCGTCCTTATCCATACGCATATCGATGCGGGCATAACCACTCAGCCCCAATGCACGATAGACTCGCTTGGCCAGATGCTGAATATGGCCGACGACGCCATCCGGCAGATTCCTGGCTTCGCACGAACAGATGCCGTACTTGTCCTGATACTTGCGGCTCCACTTCACTCGCTCGGTGGCAATACGGCGCGCCTCGTCCGGCATTTTGTCCATCACGAGTTCCCAGACCGGGAATACCTGCAGGTGCGCATTGCCCATCACCCCGACATAGAGCTCGCGTCCTTCGATATACCGCTCGACCAGGGCTCCGGTGCCGACATTGTCGTGGATAAACGCCACCCGCTCCCGCAGCTTTTCATCGTCGTCGACGATCGAGGCCTGCGAAATGCCCAATGAGGCCTCTTCGCTGATCGACTTCACGATCAATGGGAACGGCAGGTATTTGGGTCGCCGCACCATACGATGCAAAGGCACCACCATGAATTCCGGGTACGGGATACGATGGTACGACATGACCTGCTTCGCCAGCGCCTTGTCGCGCGCCAGCATGAGGCCGCGTGGATTGCAGCCGGTGTAGGGGATGCGCATCAATTCAAGATACGACACCACGTTCTGATCGTAGACCGCCCGACCATCGAACTCCTCCAGCAAATTGAACGCAATGTGGGGCTTCCAATCTTCGACGGCCGAACGAATCACTTCCAGGTCGCTTTTGACTCCGAGCGGCTGCACGTCGTGGCCGAGTTTTCGAAGCGTGGAGACGACATCGTACTCGGTCCTCCAGGCCGCCCCTTCGAGGTCATGTCCGTTCAGTTCGTCGGGAGGCACAAGATCCTTGTGCATCAACACGAGCACGCGCAATCGTTTCATAATGCCACCTTGTGCCGGCCTCTGTGCAGATAGTTCATGGTCTGCACCGTCAGGAGAATCGCAAAATCCAGCTTGGCCTGCTCTTTCTGCTGGGTCAAATGTAGTTTCGACGCCTGACATCGTTCGATCATGCCTTCCAACACCTGATCGATGGTGTACTGATATTCGCCCGTCCATTCAGCGACCCGGCGACGGATTTCCTTTCTCGTACGGCGGAGAAACTCGGCGGCGCTGGGATTTTTTGCATAGGCCGGCCCGTCGGAGAACAGTTTCTTCAAGTCCGTGTCGTACGACGGCGCGCGCCCGACCCCATAGTGCTTCCGCTTCTCCTCGTAATGATCGCGCAGCGTCTTATAGATGCGAGGCAGCGGATCCAACAATTGTCGGCCGGCGACGACCGGTGTCGTTCCCGCCAATTCGCCCATGAGTCGGTCCATGAAATCCAGCTTCTTCATCACCGGCCAGCCTCGATACCGCTCCTTCCAAAGCGAGTGCGGATCGAGCCAGACGGCAAAGGTTTCCGCAAAGTCTTCATCCGGATGGCTCTGCGCATACCAGACAGCCAGGTGGCGCACGAAACTCCGGCTATAGGGGCGCGGCGTGTAATACTCGGGGTAGGGCTGAGACGAACGGCCGAAGAGTTTCTGGCGACGACGGCGACGACGAAGCAGGTAGGCGTTTTCAATGGCATGACCGGCTTCGTGCCGGAGGATCCGCATACACCAGTCCCTGGTGCCGCCTTCCACTTCCAACATTGGACTCGCTTCCAGTTTTGCCAGCCGGGGATGTGCGAGATAGAACGGCACGGCAATCCCAGGCACACCGTCCGGAGTGAACCATTCGTCGGAGATCCAGACGTGTGGCCGGAAAGCGAGACGGCGCGCTTCCAACTCACGAGAGAGTTGTTCGATAGGCTCTTGATAGAACGTCCCTTCCAGGCGCAGGTCCAGATCGCACATACGCAGATCGAGGAGCTGTTCGTCGCTCCACTCGGCCCACACCGGAGCCGGATCGGTCGCGCCGCTGCCCGGTCTTCGCTGATTCTTTGTCCGCCCCATCGTCCAACCACCAAAAAGCCCCGTTCGGCGCCGTTTTGTCTTGTTTCAACTATAGCAGCTCATGGAAATTATGCAGGGGGTTCCTCCGCCGCCCACAACGCACCATTGAGTGAAAACCCGCAGACAGCGCGTAACGCGGCTCAACTACTTCCATTTGGACTACAGGGTCGGTCGGTTCCAATTAGAGGGTCGAAGACGCCTGGAGACGATCGAGCAGACGAGGAACTCCGCTCCAGATGTGCTCGATGACAATGTGAAGATACTCACGCGCCTGCTCCGGCTGATCTCGCCAATCGGGCAGGATCTCATGCACGTCCAGAATCGGCTGATCGATGCCGTAACAGAGCTGATTGAAAAGAGGGACCTCTCGCCCGAACTCCCGGCGAATCCATGCCTGATGGTTTCTCCCCATGGCAACGGAGAGAGAGGCGGAGTCGATCAAGGCCTTGGTGAGTTTTCGTTGCCGGTGGCTGGACGGATCGACACCCTTTTCCAAGAGCGCCGCCGACACGACGGGATGAATCTCCTGCGGTGACGCCTCGATGCCGGCAGACCCGATCAGGTACCCGGCCTGCGAGCCGAGATGCGCCTTCAACGCATATTCGGCTACCAGGCTTCTGAAAATATTCCCTGAACACACGAACAGAATCGACGTCATCGGATCACCCTACGGGCCGGCCCGCCCCTGTTCACGGCTCTCCCAATCATGGCCCCGGTTGCGCTACAATGCCGCGCCATGCAGCGCACAACCATTCCACTGTCCGCAAACACCGCACCGTCGGCCAGACGCTCAGAGGAGGTCGAACGCGTCCACACGCGCCTCTGCCGCCTCACAGGACAAGCCATCGCCGACTACCGCATGATCGAAGACGGCGACAAGGTCATGGTCTGCCTCTCCGGCGGAAAGGATAGCTACGGGCTCCTGGAGATTCTGCTCTCCCTGCGCACCCGCGCCCCGATCCATTTCGACATCATTGCCGTCAATCTGGACCAGAAGCAACCGGGCTTTCCGGCGCATGTCCTCCCAGACTATCTCACCACGCGAGGGGTGCCGTTTCACATCGAAACGCGCGACACCTACTCGGTCGTCAAGCGGCTGATCCCTGAAGGCCAGACCACCTGTTCGCTCTGTTCACGACTCCGGCGCGGCCACCTCTACCGAATGGCCACGGAGCTGGGCGCGACCAAGATTGCCCTGGGGCATCATCGCGATGACATCCTGGAAACACTGCTCTTGAATCTGTTGTTCACCGGCAAGATGAAAGCGATGCCGCCAAAGCTCCGCTCCAAGAGCGGGCGTCATCTGGTGATCCGCCCGCTCGCCTACGTGAAGGAAGCGGATCTGGCCCGCTACGCCGCCTTGCTCCAGTTCCCGATTATCCCCTGTGACCTGTGCGGCTCGCAGGAGGATCTGAAGCGAAAACAGGTCAAGGTGTTGCTGCGCGACTGGAATGAGCGGTTCCCCGGCTCGAACGACAGCATGTTCGCGGCGTTGTCCAACATCGCGCCATCTCTGCTGTTGGATCGGCACCTGTTTGACTTTGCCGCGCTCAAAGCGGACGAGCACCCGACCGAACCGGTCGCGAGCGACTCCGAGGATGATTTACTCTAACCCAGTGAGAGTGATCGGGGACGGTTGGACGACGCGGGTCGTCAGGCCCGGTGACGAAGATGGGTCCGACGGCCGCACCGCAAACAACGATGGGGATAATAGCCGATCAGAAAAAAGAAGAAATCAAGAAGGCCCTGACGGCGAGACCGCTTCGTATAGCCTGAACATTTTCCACAAAACGACATAACACGAGCTCACTCGTCTCAATCAATTATCACCTAGGGAAACTCCCAGGGCCACGAAGGAGAATCCTACAGAAAACACCCTGAACGTTGCAAGTCTAGTTTGCTCGACACGACGGCGGGCTTCGATCAAGGATCGCCCATGACTCACATTGAGACAACGCCGTGATGGGACGGCTGAGGAGGGGGACGAGCCGAGTCCTGTGATCAGGTACGACGGCGAAGACGAAACCGATACAGACAAATCGTGCACCGGAATGGATAGAACCCGATCAAATGCATCACAAAATCTTTCCAGCCATGGCGGCTCACTCGCTTAGCACCGCCTGAACACATGGGACAATAGACCATCGGAGCCGTCGCCACGCGCCTTTCTCCATCGCATCAGGTACAATCACCGGTGTGTGCGGGGTCGAGAGTGTGCAGTTTTTTTTGCGAGGACGCAAGCCCCATGGCAAGGAAACCCGCCGGCGAGATCATGCAGGCGAAGCCAGCTCCCCGACGCGGAGCCGAACCTCCGCTCTGGTCGATCGCGGCGGCCGCCGGCGTGATTATCTTGACCCCGATGTTGCTCTATTCCATCGCGCCGGAAGGACCGATTCGGGAGGGTGATACCATCTTCTCCAACGGAGCCCACAAAGTTGTACTCTTCGAGCCCGACCGTTACCGACAAGTCGGCTATGAGGCGACCTGCATGCTCGACCCGAAAGACCCGCTCCTGGTGACGCATCCCCCTTCGGAAGATGAGTCGGGCGAGGTCATCATTGCGCAGGTCCAAGGGAAACGTACCATCGAGTGGCCGTTTTGCCCGCCTCAAGCCGAACTACTCGTCAAGCGACATCACATCACTCAGCAACCCAGCCTCCTTCAAGACATACGCGACGGACTGCTACGCTTGTTCGCTCCTTCATAACGAACGCAGGCTCTCGACCGGTGTGCTACGTCTTGAGCAGCGCGGCATACCGCTGGCGAAACTTCGCCACTTTCGGCCCGACCACATAGGTACAGTACCCTTCAAGGGGATTCCGTGCGAAGTATTCCTGATGGTAGGCCTCGGCTTCAAACCATTGGGTGGCCAGCATCACTTCCGTCACGACGGGGTTGGGGTACAGACGCTCCCGAGTAATCTCCGCAATCACCTCTTGCGCAATCTGCTGCTGCCCCGGGGAATGGTAAAAGATCGCGGATCGGTACTGCGTACCAACGTCGTTCCCCTGCCGATTGAGGGTCGTGGGATCGTGAATCGTGAACAGCACGTGCAAGAGATCACGATACGTCACCAACCCGGGATGGAAGGTAATCCGCACAGCTTCCGCATGCCCGGTCTGCCCCCCACACACTTGCGCATAGGTCGGAGCCGCCACCTGCCCGCCGATATAGCCGGACTCAACCGACTGCACACCGTTCACTTGGTCGTAGACCGCTTCAAGACACCAGAAACAGCCCCCCGCCAGGGTGGCGATCTCCGTCGTTGCCCGTCCCATTGTCACCTCGTCGATTATTCACCCCTGCAGACTAGGCCCACCCTCCGTTCCACCACTCCCGCCCCTCCCGCCGCAGCAACGCCTCGGCCTCGGGCGGACCCCAACTGCCGCTCGGATAATTCGGGCACGCGGCAGCCGCAGGGAGGGACTTCCACACATCGAGAATCGTTTGCACCACGGCCCAGCCCAGCTCGATATTGTCTGCACGCTGGAAGAGCGTCGCATCGCCGGCCATGGCATCGTGCAAGAGGGTCTCATACCCGGTCTGAGGGGCGTTGCCGAAATAGTCGGCATACTGAAAGTCCATGTCCACCGTCCCGATCCGCACCGTTGGTCCCGGCACCTTCGCATCGAACCGCAGAGAGATGCCCTCGTCGGGCTGAATGCGGATCACCAGCACGTTGGGAGCCAACCGATCGACCCGCGTCTTCCGAAACAACATAAACGGCGCGCGTTTAAACTGCACCACGATCTCCGTCAACCGGCTTGCCATCCGCTTTCCGGTCCGGAGATAAAAAGGCACCCCCGCCCAGCGCCAGTTATCGATGAACAGTTTCATCGCCACGTAGGTCTCGGTCATCGACTCAGGCCTCACATGCGGCTCCGATCGATACCCCACCACCGCCTTCCCATCCGCGGTGCCCGGGCCATACTGCCCGAACGCAACAAAGCGCAACACGTCCAGCGAACTCAACGGCACCACCCCGCGCAACACCTTCGCCTTTTCATCGCGCACGGCATCGGCGGCAAACGAATTCGGCGGCTCCATCGCGAGGAAGCAGAGCAGTTGCAGCAGATGATTCGGCACCATATCCCGTAACGCGCCGGCCTGTTCATAGTAGCGACCGCGATGCTCCACCCCGAGACTCTCCGCGACGGTGATTTGCACATGGTCGATGTACTGGCGGTTCCACACCGGCTCGAAGATGCCGTTGGCAAATCGGAACACCAGAATGTTCTGGACCGTCTCTTTCCCGAGATAATGATCGATCCGATAGATCTGCCGTTCCTGCAGAACCCGCTGAAGCTCGTGATTGAGCGCCCGCGCCGAATCCAGGTCCTGGCCGAACGGTTTCTCGATGATGACCCGTCGCCAGAACCCCTCACGTTCAACCGTCAGGCCATATTCTCCCAAATGCGTCACGATTTGACCGAACAAGCCGGGAATGGTGGCCATGTAGAAAATATAATTACCCTGAGTGCCGGAATCGGCATCGACCTGCTGCAGGAGCTCATTCAAGCGACGATAGGTGCCCCCTTCTTGAAAATCCCCCGCCAGATAATGCACACGCTGCAGCAGCGCCTGCCAGACCGATCGATCGACGGTCGCCGGCAGGTAGTCGCCCATGACCCGATCCAATTTCTCGCGAAACTCCGCCGTCGTCATTTCGGGACGATCCAACCCCACCACGGCGAACTTTTCCGGCAGGAACTGGCCGGCCATAAGGTTATACACAGCCGGCAGCAGCTTCCTCTTGGCCAGATCCCCGTCCATGCCGAAGATCACCATCACACAGGGTGTACGTAGCTGAGAAAGATCCATGACCGGCTCAGTGCTCATAGTCGATACCTTTCATCGCACGGGCGGCATCCTGCCTGATCCCTGCTACAACCGCAACCTCATCACCGGACCTCCGGCGATTCTGCCATTTGAGTAGGCGCCCAGCCCAACCCGTGATACTGATGGACGGAACGATCCGCCAGGCAACCACCTACGCGGGATTGATATGCTGCGGCCAACGACTCCGTCCTCGTTTCCATCTCAAGCATCGGGCCGTTGGCCATCACGACGGTGGCCCACCCTAGCCGCTCTGTGCGGAATGCTCGCCCTGATGGCCGATGTCGGACACGTCAGCGGCACCACCCCGCAACTCACGCCACGGGATCTGCAGATTGAGATTCCGGCAGAGAGTCTCTTCGGATCACTGCCGGTCAATCGGGGTCTCACCGTCTCGATTCATATCCCGAAATCGCCGGTTCTGCAAGACACCCCGCTGGTGGCCGTCTTTGAAATGCCATCCTCGGCCCCGTACACCGTGCCCTTGGAAATCGATCATGCCCGGCACCGGTACTCGGCCACCGTGAACCTAGGCCGGTTGTCAGGCACCATGGGGACCCCCCTGAAGGCGACCGTCCTTCAAGTCATCATCGGCCATCAGCAGGGATTACATGTGGAAGCCCTCGTACATCGTACAGTCGTGGTCACCCTCGCAATTCCGGGATATGCCGACCACCGTTCCAGCCACGTTGATCTCGCCGACCACATCACCCACGGCTCAGGACCGACGCGAAACCAGCCCACGGAACTGGCGCTGCTGGACGGAGCTGTTGAGGAAGAGGAGTTAGTCGGAACCGGAGCACTGCCGCGTAAGGAAGGGTATTGGAAAATGCTGCAGCGGCTCATCCATAAATGCATGACAGAAGGAGGAGCCGCTCGACTCAGCAAAGATGCCGCGCGCATGTCAGGCATCGGCTTCCGCCTCTATGCCAACGGCGAGGCCCAGCTGATCGAAGTCGAACGGAGCTCCGGAAATGTGGCGTTCGATCAGGCAGCGGTGCTGGCCGTCGTGAATGCCCATCCATTTCCGCCGTTCCCACCCGGCACCAAAGACACGCACGTTGATGTGCATGTCGATATCCCCGCCCTCCCCCGCTGACAGCACGCCGACGCCTACGGGGCCACAAACGCATCAATTGTTCTGCGTCCGCTTGAGCCAATCGATATATCGCTGCAGCCTCGTTTTCTCCTCGTCATGCACATGGACAAACACGAGACCAAAGCCCGTGGCGTCCGTCCAGCGTACCTCGGCCACCTCAACGGTCATCGACTCATACGGAGACGGAAACTCGATCTGGAGAGACAGGCGCGCGCGCGCGGAGAGCGATTCCTCACTCACGACGTGGCA
>JACOEF010000739.1 GCA_024998705.1 Nitrospira sp. | reverse complement strand
GCCGTGCTGAGTTCGTCCCAGTTCATCGCCGCCGCAGAGCATCGGCACGCCTTGTGATAAGAGCAAGGTGGCCAGCATGTTGCGTTGCTGCTGTTCTCGCAACGCAAGGAGCGACGGTTTTGTCGTCGGTCCTTCCACCCCGCAGTTCCAGCTCAAATTGTCGTCGGTGCCGTCGTGGTTGTCCTCGCCGTTGGCCTCGTTATGCTTGTCGTTGTAGGAAACGAGATCGTGCAGGGTGAAGCCGTCGTGTGCGGTCACAAAATTGATGCTCGCGTGAGGTCGCCGGCCGCCGCCCTCGTAGAGATCGTTACTGCCGGAGAGGCGATAGGCGAGTTCCGCCACCTGGCCGCCGTCGCCTTTCCAATAGCGTCGGATCGTCTCGCGATATCGGCCGTTCCATTCGGCCCAGCCTGCGGGGAAGTTGCCGACTTGATAGCCGCCCTCACCCAGATCCCACGGTTCGGCGCTCAATTTCACCTGCGAGAGCACCGGATCTTGGTGGATGATGTCGAAGAATGCGCTGAGCCGGTCGACGTCGTGCAACTCCCTGGCCAGTGTGGAGACCAGGTCGAATCGAAACCCGTCCACGTGCATCTCCAGCACCCAGTACCGCAGGCTGTCCATAATCAGTTGCAGCACCCGCGGATGACGCACATTCAGCGTGTTGCCGCAGCCGGTGTAGTCCAGATAATAACGCGGCTGGTCCGGCATGAGCCGATAGTAGGAGGCATTGTCGATGCCGCGAAAGGACAAGGTCGGTCCCAGGTGACTGCCTTCGCCGGTATGGTTGTAGACTACGTCGAGAATGACTTCGATGCCGGCGCTGTGGAACGCCTTCACCATCGTTTTGAACTCCCACACGTGCTGCGCCCGATCCGAGGTGGTGGCATACTGACTATCCGGCGCAAAAAATCCGATGGAGTTGTAGCCCCAGTAGTTGGTGAGGCCACGATCGACCAGATGTTTGTCGCGGACGAAATGGTGGACCGGCAACAATTCGATGGCCGTGATGCCTAGATTTTGCAGATGCTCGATTACGACTGGCGTGGCAAGTCCGGCATAGGTGCCGCGCAAGTTCGCAGGCACCTCCGGGTGTTTGGCGGTAAAACCCTTCACGTGC
>JACOEF010000738.1 GCA_024998705.1 Nitrospira sp. | reverse complement strand
CTGCTTGATAGCGGCAACGCGAATGGCAAGGGCTTTCACTTCTGCGAGGATGGTGTCCAACGACATGTGGTGCGCACAGTCATGCCTTCGGGGTGTTTCAGCCGGCTGTCGTGTAAAGAGATGGTCTGGGAAAAACCCCTGGTTGTTCTCTGGAGGGGGGCCTGGCTGTTCTGGCATCACACCAATCTCCTTGAACGACAGCCAGGCGATCTTTAAAGGTGTTTCCGGGCCGTAGTCGGCTCGTATATTTAGCAGCCCGCAATAGGGACTGTTGCCGAGAAAGCTACCTGACCCGATCCACATGACCTTCTTAAAATACTCTTCGAGGCGTTTTGATGTAGGCCATGGCATGCGCAACTGTTGTTCAGCAAGCCGCGCGGTATAGTGCTTGAGCGGCTCTAACGGCGTCATACCGCTGACGTGTGTGTT
>JACOEF010000737.1 GCA_024998705.1 Nitrospira sp. | reverse complement strand
AGTAGGTATGCCGAAACAAGAATTACTCGGCGAGGTGAAGAAGCTCATCAATCTCGGCAAGGAGAAGGGCTTTCTCACGTACGACGATCTCAACAGCACGTTGCCTGCGGATGTCGTGTCATCGGACCAGTTCAGTACGATCATGACGATGTTCGGCGAAATGGATATTGAGATTGTGGAGTCTGCCGACACCGAGCGCACCACGAAAGCTGCGGAAGGCGAAGAGGCCATCGAGGAGAGCGAAGAAGCCGAGGCGTCCGAGGAGAATGAAAAAGAGATCGACCTGACGCCTGGAGCCCTCAGCCGGACCGACGATCCCGTCAGGCTCTATCTGAAAGAAATGGGAAGCGTTGCGCTGCTGAGCCGCGAGGGCGAGATTGAGATTGCCAAGCGGATCGAAGAGGGCAAGAAGGATATTGCCACGGTCGTCTATGGTTTGCCGATGACCCTGGAGTTCGTCTTGAATCTTCGGGAGCAGTTGAAGAACGGCAAAATTGATGTGCGTGAAATCGTGCCGGTGGTTGAGACGGAAGAAGATTTTGAGGAAGAGGCGGTTGAGAAGGACTATGAGGAGCTGCGGGTCAAAACACTTGAGTCCCTGAACGCGGTTCGTAAGGTCTCGGCCTCGCTGAAAGACTTATACGATAAGGCGCGCCATGTCGGCGCCGATCCTGAAAAGCAGAAGAAGCTACGCAAGCAGATCGATACGGTGCGCGGCCAGGTTGTCGACAAGATGGAGTCGGTGAATCTGCACGGCGTGTTGAAAGATCGGATGACGCAGCGGGTTCGCGACCTGAATCTGTTGTTCCGCCAAGCAGAGCGGGAGGTCACTAGCTGTCAACGTCGGCTGGGCGTCGGTGGGGAAGCCGGGGCCGAGCTCCTGCGGCGGTTGTGCCGGACACACAAGGATCTTCTCGCCGTCAAGCGGAGGGCTGGGCTCTCTGAAGAGGTGCTGCAGGACATCAAGAAGCACTATCAGGCAGCGAAGGGTCGGATTCGCCAGCTCGAAACGGAAGAGGCGCTGATTTCCGCCGAAGAAATTAAGGACGCGGTCAAACATCTCGATGTGGCCGAAGAAAAGGTGAAGCGAGGAAAGGCTGAGCTGGTCGAGGCCAACCTGCGCTTGGTAGTCAGTATCGCCAAAAAGTACACAAACCGGGGCTTGCAGTTCCTGGACTTGATTCAAGAGGGCAACATCGGCCTCATGAAAGCCGTCGACAAGTTCGAGTACAAGCGCGGGTACAAATTCAGCACCTACGCGACTTGGTGGATCAGACAGGCGATCACTCGCGCGATCGCCGATCAGGCCCGCACCATCCGCATTCCGGTTCACATGATCGAAACGATCAACAAACTGATCCGGACCTCGCGTCATCTGGTGCAGAAGCTCGGTCGCGAGCCGACGCCGGAAGAAATCGCCGAACGGATGGATTTGCCGCTCGATAAGGTTCGAAAGATTTTGAAAATTGCGCGTGAACCGATTTCCCTCGAAACTCCGATCGGTGAAGAGGAAGACAGTCACTTGGGGGACTTCATCGAGGACAAGAAGGCTGTCTCGCCTTTGGAAGCGGCCATTCGATATGATTTGCAGCGCCAGATCAACGGCGCGCTGGAAACGCTCACCCCTCGAGAGGAAAAGGTCTTGCGCAAGCGGTTCGGTATCGGCGAGGCGACCGATCATACTCTTGAGGAAGTGGGCCAGGACTTCGAGGTCACTCGCGAACGTATTCGGCAAATCGAAGCGAAGGCCTTGCGCAAATTGCGGCATCCGAGCCGCAGCAAGAAGTTGCGCAGTTTTGTGGAGAGTCTCTAGCCGCACGTAGCGACGAGAGCCTCGACTTCTGTGCCGTCTGCCGCAATCAGCTTTTGTGGCAGATGAGTACCGGTGGTTTGACTCCGCCCGATCGGCAGCCTAGAATCGGGCGCGCTCGCACCGGACGCAGGTCGTCTGTGTGTTCCTGGTGAGCGGCTGGTCTGAGCCATGCTCATCAAGCCGTCTGTGTCCAGGTTACTGGCTCGAAGGGCTGGGCCCATAGCTCAGGTGGTTAGAGCGGCTGACTCATAATCAGCTGGTCCT
>JACOEF010000482.1 GCA_024998705.1 Nitrospira sp. | reverse complement strand
TCATCGTGATGGCGAATGCGGGCACGGCCAGGATGAAGATGAGCGCACCGAGAAGTCCCAGGCGGCTGGCCGTGCGGAGAAGGGCGTATATCGAAGACGCGTCGGACATAGCCTTCAATCGACTCTGTTCAAACGCTATCACGGTTCTCGCGGTGACGGCAACTCATCGGCGCTGTTCTTGTGAATGGAGAACCCCTTGGCTATAATGCGCTTCTTGTGCCGGGGCCGGTCGAATAAGGGGAGCAGGGTTCATGATCGAGAGCGATGTGTTTGTGCAAGCGCTCGAAAATCTGGGCGTGAATTTTTTCACGGGTGTGCCGGATTCGCTGCTGGGCGGTATCATCGAAGAATTGTTGACGCGCAAACTCTACACCCCTGCCGTGCGGGAGGATGAAGCGGTCGCCATGGCGGCGGGCGCCTATATGGCGGGGAAAGTTCCTGCCGTCCTCATGCAGAACTCCGGGCTCGGAACGTCGCTGAATACGCTCGTTTCGCTGAATATGATTTATCGTCAGCCGTGCATTCTCCTGGTGTCCTGGCGGGGTTTTGAGGGCAAAGACGCCCCGGAACATCTGGTGATGGGCGAGACTATGCCGCAGCTACTCGATACGGTGAGAATCCCACACCGGACCTTGTCGGAACCGACGATGATGGACGACCTCCGGTGGGTGGGGCAGACCGTGATGAAGCAGCGGATTCCGGTCGCGCTCCTGATCAAGAAGGGCATTATCAAGGGGTTGCATCCATGAGGCCCGAACAAGGCACCATGCAGAGCCGGGCGCAGGCCATGTCAGCGTTGCTCGAATTGCTGACCGATCAGCCGTTTATCATCTGTATCGGATTCCCCTCGCGGGAGGCCCATAAGATCGCGGATCGCCCGACCCATTTTTACATGATCGGGTCGATGGGGAATGCGCCGGCCATTGCGCTCGGCGTGGCGTTGTCCAAACCGGGCAAGCAGGTCATCGTGTTCGACGGCGACGGCAACCTTCTCATGGGGATGGGCACGCTGGCCACGGTGGGCGCCTTGAAACCGAAGAATTTCATCCATGTGGTGTTCGACAACGAAGTCTATGGCTCGACGGGGAATCAGCCGACCATCTCGAATGTCGTGCAGTTGGAAAAGGTGGCCAGGGCCGCGGGGTACGTCAATGTCGAACGAGTACTGGACCGAGACGACCTCGTGTACGAATTCAAAGACATGTTGAAGAAGTCCGGTCCCAGCATGTTGCTGGTCAAGGTCAATGAGTTTGTGGAGGATGCCGGGCGAGTCGCGCTTGAACCGCCCGCCATCACGGCTCGATTTATGAGCGCGATTGAATAGCACCGATGTGCTGAGTGTGATGTGTGAGGCCGCTCCGCTCAGTTCCGATCCACAGCCTGAGGTATGAACATGATACTTCTGAATCCAGGTCCGGTGAACGTGAGCGAACGGGTGCGGCAGGCGTTGTTGCGTCCGGACATCTGCCATCGCGAATCCGAGTTTTCCGATTTGTTGGGTCGCATCCAGCAGAAACTGCTGACGGCTTTTGTTCCCGGGGCCGAATCCGACTACGTGGCCGTGTTGTTGACGGGGTCAGGCACGGCTGCGGTGGAATCCGCCGTCATGTCCTGCCTGCCGATGGGCAAGCGCATGTTGGTGCTCAACAACGGCGTGTATGGCGAGCGGCTATCCAATATGATCGGATTGCATCGACTCGGAGTCTCCGAACTCAAGTCGGAGTGGCACATCAAGCCTGATCCTGAGCGACTTCGCTTAGCGTTGCGTCAGCATCCCGAGGTGCATGCTGTCTCCATGGTGCATCATGAGACGACTACCGGGCTGATCAATCCGGTGAAAGAGATTGCCGAGGTTGTCGATGGGCTGAACCGGGTGTTTGTCCTCGACTCCGTCAGCGGACTCGGAGGGGAGCCGATCGATATCGCCGGTTCCCACATCTATATGGTGGCGGGGACTGCCGGCAAATGCATTCAGGGTTTTCCCGGCGTGTCGTTCGTCCTGCTTCGTAAAGGATTTCTGGAGCGGATGCGCGGATACCCCAAGCGATCCTGGTACCTCCACTTGACGCACTATGTCGACAATCAGGGCAAAGGTATTGTGCCCTTTACGCCGGCTGTTCAGCTGTACTACGCCTTTGAATAGGCCTTGAACGAGCTTCTGGAAGAGGGCGTCGCCAATCGGTTCCACCGTTACAAGCGGGCGGCGGTGCACATCCGGGAACGGATGGCGAAGTTGGGGGTGAAGACCCTGCTGCCGTCGGACTCGCTCTCGAATACGATCACGGCCTTTCACCTGCCCCCCGGCATCAGCTACGCCACCCTGCACGATCAATTGAAGGCCCGCGGCTATGTCATCTATGCGGGACAGGGACAACTGGAATCCAAGATCTTCCGTATCGCCTACATGGGCGCCTTGACTGACCTGCAGATCGACGGGTTCCTGGCCGCCTTTGAGGAAGTGGCGGCAGGAGCGGTTGCCCGCGCATGAAGGCGATCGTCCTTGCTGCCGGGGTGGGCAAACGCCTGTGGCCGGTGACCCAGCATAAACCGAAATGCCTGATTGAGATCGGGGGGCAGACGTTGTTGTCCCGGTATCTCGAATCTCTGGCGTCGGTCAAGATCCGACAGGCCACCATTGTGGTCGGCTACAAGCAGGAAATGATCAGGGCTGCAGTCGGCGCGCATTGCCACGGGGTCGATATCTCCTATCTGGTGAACGAGGAGTTCCATCGGGGCAGTATCTCGTCGTTGTGGATCGCCAGGACGGCGTTGTCCGACGACGTCGTGATCATGGATGCGGATGTCCTGTTTCATTGCGAAATTCTGCGTCGATTGGTGAACTCGCCCCACGAGAACTGCCTGTTGATGGACGACACGGTGAAGCAAACGGGCGAGGAGTGTATGGTCGTGGTGCAGGGCGATCGGGTGGTTGCCTTGAGCAAAAAGATGCCGGAGCGGTACGACCTTGCAGGCGAGGGGGTCGGGTTCCTCAGGGTGCGACGGGCCGATACTGCGCACGTGATCGGCTCGCTCAAGGGCTATATCGATCAGGACCGCTGGGACATGGAATACGAAGACGGGTTGTTGCAGTATTTTCGTGACGTCAAAGTCGGACATGAGAAAATCGGCGGCTTGCCGTGGACCGAAATCGATTTTCCCGAGGATGTGACGAAGGCGGAGCGAGAGGTTCTGCCGCGGCTGTAGCGCGACGTGCCCGCCGCAGGTGATGCGTGAATTGTGACGCGTCTCTCGTAAGGTCTCCGGCACCTCTACGCTATTGCTATGGATCTCCAGTTTCTTTGCGAGATACGAATGACGAGATACGAACGACGAATCCGATCATGAGTGAAAGTACACTGCAGCATGGTGCGGAACTCCAGGGGCTGAGCACAGCCATTTTGTTGCCGGGAGCGGGTTTGTTTGGAGATCGGCCGGGACGTGGCCTGAGCGACGTCGGGCCCTTAACCCCTCTCGGAGGGTTAAGCCTTTTCCAGCGCACCGTGCTCACGCTGCAGCGGGGCGGTATGCGCCAATTGATCGTCCTGGCTGGACCCGATGAAGAGCTGCTCAAGCACGCGCTGGCACGGGGGGCCCGGGTGACGATTCCTGTGCGCTGGATGCCGGTGCGGGAGTTTCCGCTCGACGACCCGCGAACCTGGGAATCGCTGGCCAGCGAAGTGCGGGGGTTTTGTCTGATCGCGGGCGTGCAGGCCGTGTTTTCCAAAGGCTTGATCGAACACCTTCGGCAGTCTGTTCGAGACGGCGAGGCGCTCGTGGTGACGCGGGAAGCCGGTCCGGTTGAGCCGGCGATCGGCCGCCGCAATCCGGCGGTGGCGCTTCAGGAGGGGCGGCTGATCTCGTTTCACAATCATCCTGGACAGGGGGGCCACCAGGTCGCCGCCGATTTGGTGGTGTTGCCGGCCAGCATTTTGAGTCCGCCGAACGGAGCGGCTGCATCCCCATCCGGTGCCGCTGAGCCGGGGGGCATCATTCCGGTGCGACGCTGGTTGGAACGGGCGGCGGTGGAGGGGCGTGTGCGGGTGGTCGCGGCCGCGGCCCATGCAGGACTGTGGTACCGAGACGTGTGGGATCATGCCAGCGCCGGATTGGCGGAGCGTACCCTCTTCCGTTCGTTGAAGGGCGATGCGGAGGGATTCGTCGATCGTTATTTCAACCGGACCTTCTCGCGGCTGCTGACGCGACTGTTCCTGCGGATGAAATGTTCGCCCAACGCGATCACCATGGTGGCGACGGCGGTCGGGATCTTGTCGGCCGTGGGGTTCGGTATCGGGACGTACCCGGCCGGGATCGTGGCCGCGTTGTTGTTTCAACTGGCGGCGGTCATCGATTGTTGCGATGGTGAGGTGGCTCGGCTCACGTTTACCGAATCGCCATTCGGGGCCTGGCTTGATATCGCCATGGACAACGTGGTGCATATCGCCATCTTTGCCGGAATCGCCTGCGGTGCGTATCTCCGGCAGGCCGGTACCGAGGGCGCCTGGGTGCCGTTGGCGCTGGGCGGCGCAGCGGTGTTGGGCAATGT
>JACOEF010000736.1 GCA_024998705.1 Nitrospira sp. | reverse complement strand
TTAAATGGTGGAGCAGAAGATGAACCATTGCCTACCTCACGGCTATCCGGAAGAGTTGCTGTATAGCATCTGTTGCCGCTTTGCAGAGAGGCTTCGCCAGCCTTCGGTGGCGTGCTTTAAAACTCTTTTTGGGACATCGAGCGGTCCGGTGCGATGGGATCTGCCTCGCAACCTAAGTACCTTCGGTCGAGAGTCGCCGCCATGGCACCCGCTGACGATCCGCCGGCTTATCTCCGAGCACACACTGCTAAATTTCTACCGACATTTCGTCGATGCCGACATGTTGAGACACTTCAGAGCCTTCCTGTATGAAGGCGCTTCGTTGCCGTGCGACGGATTGTTTGCCTGGCTCACTGGCCATTTTGTCGCCAGCGCGTACCTCAAATACTGCTGGGCGTGCGTCCAAGAGGATCGCAAGATGTACGGAGAAACGTATTGGCATCGTGCTCATCAGATTCCGGGCGTGCAAACATGCGCCACACATCA
>JACOEF010000051.1 GCA_024998705.1 Nitrospira sp. | reverse complement strand
GTTGCTTGTGATCGAGGGCAAACTCCAAGAACTTCACCCCGATCGACTGCGGATGGATGGAACAAATCATCGCGGCATCGACTTTGATATCGGGCAGGCCCGCAGGAGCATGAACGACCAACTTCACGAACGTGCCCCGCGGAAGGGCGCTGGCAACTTGCAAGGTACAGCCACCCATGGAAATATCGGTAACCACCCCGCCGGCCTCCGGCTGGTCGAGCATCAGCGATGCCGCAAAGTTCACCTGCAGCCGTCGGTACTCACGACGATCGAATTCCTGCGAGGTCTGCCGGTTCCCTGGTCGCCGAGCCTGAAAACGAGTGGTGCACAGCTGGCAACGAACATGGAAGATAGACAGCCGGTTCAGCGTCTTCTCCATGAGATTCGTCCCGGACGTCACTCTGACACACGGCGTGCCGCACGCCGGACAATACAGTTCCTTCATCCTACAGCTCTGGTTCCTGCATCTTCACGTCTACCTGCGACCGGACCAGCGAATTCCCAGACGACTGGGCAGCCAATAACGGTGCGACCTGGGCCGGAGAATACGTCGGCGGTTTCACCCATTTGCCATCCGCCCGCTTGTAGCCCCCGACTTTGCTCAAGTTCGAGCGATGGACCTCCCGAAAGACCGGATCCATATCCATGCCATACGACACGGCGGTGCCATACACAACGTACAACAGATCGGCTAACTCCTTCGCCACCCCCGGAAGATCCTGGGCAGCCATGGCCTCCTGCAGTTCTTCAAACTCTTCCTGAATGAGCCGTACCCGAAGCTGTCGGGTCGCGTCTTCTGGAATGGACGGCCGGTCACTGATGGCAATCTCAAACTTGCGGTGAAACTCTTCCACCATCGCCTGTGGATCCATCATCCTAACGTCCCTATGTCTTCCGCCGCAAACGTCAGCCCCGATCGTGGTTCGACGCTGGAGGCCTCCAGCAACGCAATGTCTTTATCCGATGATATCCCGAGGTCTTTGAATTTCCTCGCGGCCGGCAGCACCCGCGACTCCAAAGATCCGACCGCCCTATTGTAGGCACCCACACTTTTCCCCAAGGCCTGCCCGATATCATTCAGGTGATCGGCGAGCACGGCCATCCGCTCATACAGTTCCTTCCCCAGTCGCCCCGCCTGCTCGGCATGCTCGGTCAATTGTTCCTGCTTCCAACCATATGCCACCGCCCGCAAGAGCGCCATGAGTGTCGTCGGCGTCGCAAGTACGACGCCCTGTGCAAATCCATCCTCAATCAGCGTGGGATCCTGCTCCAATGCTGCACCGAGGAACTGCTCGCCGGGCAAAAAGAGTACGACGAATTCCGGCGTCTGCCCGAACTGCGTCCAATAGGCTTTGAGGCTGAGCGCATCCATCCTGGTCCGTACCTGGCCGGCGTGGCGAAGCAAATGTCCCTGTCGCTGCTGTTCATCCTGCGCCTCATAGGCATCAAGGTACGCCGCCAGCACGGTCTTGGCATCCACCACGATCTGTCGACCACCGGGAAGATACACCACCATGTCCGGACGGATGAGCCCCTCTAACGACCCGACCGTATCCTGCTCCACAAAATCGCAATGGGCGACCATGCCCGCAAGTTCCGCCACGCGACGCAAGGTCATCTCACCCCATCGCCCCCGCACGGATGGGGCCCTCAGGGCCTTCACCAAATTACCGGTTTCCTGCTGGAGCCGTTGGTGCGATTCGGCCATGAATTTCAGCTGCTGATCGAGCCCTCCGTATTCGCGCTGCCGAAGCTGTTCAGCCTGTTGCAACTGCGCTTGATATCGCTGCAGTGACTCCTCCAGCGGCTTGACCAATTCGCCGATGGCTTGTTGCCGCTGTGACAATTCGCCTTTCGCCTCTGCCTGCAAGGCCGCAAATGAGGTACGTGCGAGATCCAAGAACGCCTCATTATTGTGCTTCAGCGCCTGACCGGACAGGGCCTCGAACGATTCGTGTAAGTCCTGCCTCGCCTGGACTAACAGTACCTTCTGATCATCCAGGCTGCGGGCAACCTCTTCCATCCGTGTTTCGGCCTTGGTCCGACCCTGCTGAGACTCCGTAAGCGCATCCCGCAACTGCGCCATCTCGGTCTGCTGATCATCTACGCGCAGTTGCAGCGCGGCAGCCAACGCCTCAGCCCGCTGCGCCCGTTCTCCACTGTCGAGCAAGCGAGCATGGAGGCCCGCTTGAACACGGACGGTGATCCACCACCCAGCTACCAGCACACCCACGATGACGCCAACGGCCGTGCCGATCAAGAACGCTGGGGAACCGGGGTCGATCATGACGCTCCCCTACGAATGCACCGACTGAGTGGAGATTTGTTCACCTGTTGGCTGTAAGTAAATGGAGAGAATCGTACGAGAAACTCAAATGAACGTCAAGGGACCAAGCGACTGACGAGGCCTGTGGAACTCGTGATTTCAACCTGCTCATTTTCGCGCAACAGACTAGTGGCGTAGGGCACATTGACCAGGGCCGGAAGGCCGTACTCTCGCGCAATGATCGCACCATGCGAGAGCGTGCCGCCCATTTCGGCAATCAAACCCGCCGCCACTCCGAACAGCGGAGCCATGCCGGGATCGATCACCGTAACAACGAGAATGTCTCCCGCCTGCACCCGAGGCCAATCCATCGTCGACCGAACAAGACGAACGGGTCCCTTGGCAACCCCGGTACTGATGGGAATGCCGAGCAAGACCGCTTCTCCACCCTGGGCACTTGATTGGCATCCAGACGCGGCAACCGCCTCCCAATCCCGAATGGTGTCGGGAACCGCGATCGTCTCGTGGCGCTGGCGTTCCTCGCGCCGTTCGCGCACAAGATGCTTCCAATCACGACTCGCGCCGTCGGCCAAGGCGCTTCGTTCATCCAGCGTAAGGAAGAACACATCGTCCCGCGCGGCGAAAACGCCACGTTCGACCATTCGTTCACCGAATCGGAGCAGCAAATGGCGGGCCGCGGCGGAGTAATACATCAAGTGGTGTCGATTCTCTTCCCGTAAGGCACAGAACCGGCTAAGTCTTCGATGCCATCCACGGAAGATGAGCCACCGGTGGCGCCGCCAGCCGAATCGCCGGGCAATCTCTGTAAGGGCTTCCTCTCGTCGCCGGGCTTGGCGAGAAAAAATTTCCTGTGGACCCACCGCCACACCGGTACGCACCTGTGCCTGCAGCACGGCCAGCACCGCATCGGGCTGATCTGCAATTCGTGGGGACATGATGTCGGATTCTCCGACTGCCCGATGCCCGTACTCAGTCAGATACTGCTCAAATCGGCGCAGAAACTCGGTGCCTTTGAGAGCATCCTGAAATCCACTCGCCACCCAGCCTTCCGCCAAGAACCACCGCTGCACCACGTCTTCCCTCTGAGCAACCTCGACAAGCTCCGCCAGCCGGACAATATGAGAGGCGCTGATCACGGTCCCCTGTCCTTGCAAAGAACCATTGAGGAGCTCTCGCCAATCTGAACCCAGCCAGCCGGGAAGAAACGTGCCCATCGCCTGAAGCCCCTGCGCGACCCCCCCCGCAATCGCGAAGGTCACTTCGTGGTCATCGAGCCACGTCCCCAGGCTGTCGAGCGTCATACCCAACTCCTGCGCAGACAGGTGCGGGATACGATCGTAATGATAGCGCTCCGCCATTGATTTCATGGCCGAAAAGTTTTTCGGACCCTGCCTCGTGACCTTACGCCATTCCCGCATCATACCGATCCCGGCGCGGACCAGTGCAAACGCCCCGAGAGGAGGCACCGACGGGGTGAACCTCACAGACTCCCCGCCCATCTGCTCGGTTAAAAACGCCGGGTTTCCATGCAGCTGCCTCACCAACGTATAAAATAGCGTGACATTGAGATACGGTCGCCCATGTAACACACGAACCGACGAGAGGCCTTCAGGGATGCTGCAGCCGAGTCGCCGATAGGGAGTGACGATGTGGGCGTCCATGAATCGCTCTACGAACGAGAGGCCTAACGGACTGGATAGTTCCGGCAAGGTTTCCTTAAAATTGGCCCTCGTCCATTCGCATTCGTCGTTGGTCAGGGCCGACGAGGGATGGACCCCGGTAATCGGGCGGGCCTGCACGACCCAGAGCCGCTCGACATCCCACACCCATTCGAGATCGACCGGATACCGAAACGCAGCCTCAATGTGCTTCGAGAGTCGTGCGAGCTCGAACAGTTGCTCGTCGGACAGGGATGAATACGATTGCTCAGAATCGGGAATCGATTCCGCCCGCATTCCCACCGAAGTGATCATCAGCTTTTTTTCTTTGCGAGCGAGGACACGTCGTCGCACACGGAACGGCCGATGATCTTCATCGCGCACCTCCACGACGTACTGATCCGGCGTCACCTCTCCACTGACGAGGGACCAGGCGAGGCCGGGCACGGCATTGATCGACACCTGAGACGTCCGCCCCGTTACGGGATGGATCGAATAGGCGACGCCTGCCACCTGAGCGTGCAGCATCGGCTGGATCACGACAGCCATGGCAGGGTACGCTGAATCGGCACCGGAGCGGAACAGGTACCGACACACCCGTTCATCCCATACGGAGATCCAACAGTCGCGGATGGATCGCAACACCGCGTCCAGAGGCACACCCAGAGTTGTGCAATACAAACCTGCGGCACTCATGCCTGCAGCATCTTCATTGGTGGCGGATGACCGAACAGCCCAAAGTGTCGTGGCATCGCCGACCAGCGTCGAGAGCCGCATCTCCAGCTCGGCCTGGAACCCTGGCGCCCAGGGCTGTTGCGCTATGAGTTCTTGAATCCGCGCCTGCTCCTGCGCGCGTTGCTCCTCGGAGAGCAGACGCAACTTGGTCCAGAGCGAGGCCGCATCGACCCTAGCCTGGTCCAGGCAGTGGTGGTACAGGGCAGTCGTCACGCATAACCCGTCAGGCACGGCAACGCCTGCATCGAGTAATTTGGACAATCCCACGGCCTTGCCACCAACCAGAGAGGAATGACGGCTCTCGCGCAGCGAGAGGATGAACGGTTCAGCCATAGGCGAGGATACTAGCTAGAGTGCGAGGAGGAGGTAAAGATCGTTCACATTGGTGCCGGTCGGACCAGTCACAATGTGGCCACGCAACTTCTTGAAGAACGGATAGGCATCGTTGTCCTGAAGCGCGCGGAATGGATCAAGCTTGGCACGCCGGGCCCGGGCGACGGTTTCGCCATCGGCGATCGCACCCGCGACGGACGTCGGCCCGTCCGTACCGTCAGTAGCAAAGCCAGCCACCCACACGTCAGAGAGCCCGGCAACCTCCAATGCCGCCGCCAAGGCGAACTCCTGCGCCCGCCCCCCCTGCCCCTGACCTCGGATCGTCACCGTGGGTTCTCCCCCGGCAATCACACAGCAGGGACGAGGCAGAGGGCGACCATGAGCCGCAATCTCCCGAGCCATCGCGCCGAACAACTTGGCGATCTCACGCGCCTCCCCCGTCAGGGTAGTGGAAAGAACGAGCGTCCGAAGTCGCTTGCCCTTCGCAACCTTCACC
>JACOEF010000735.1 GCA_024998705.1 Nitrospira sp. | reverse complement strand
ATTACCTGCGGTGGCTTGATGTAAGAATAATCGGGCGCAAAAGGGAATGCTCTATATCACCAATCGCAACCCCTTCCATTCAGGCATCTCTTGATCAACGCTTCAATGCTGCAAAGACCCTGGCCATAGACACGTCGAGGAGTGAAGGACATTCCATACACCAACACAACCAGCTAAAAATCCGACACAAACACCACGATGCACAATCAGACTTGCATCCTATCTCTTTGAAAAGCGCACCCCGGGAATCTACCTCGCCCTTCCAATGTTCACCTACTCCGATACGGCCATTGCCGTTCCGTTAGGGGGAACCCCAATCACATAAGGCAAATGCTCCTACGCTCAGATGGGGAGACCACTTAAAATCCCCTTGGGCACTGTCGCCTACAGTTACCTGAAACCAATCATGCGCGAAGCACAGCAATGCGTCGCACTGGCACCCGAGAGTCTTGGAAGGAGATTGCACCATGCCCGCCGGCATTAGGACATCGCTAACACGGGTCTATACGTATCCCGCATATCTCACATATTCTTCCTATGCTGCCTTGCCGGCTGCGGTCAGAGAAGAAGCTGATCAAATGCAATCGCTGTGGAATGCGATGGTCGACGTTTATGAAGTCGCCCATCGCCAACAGGAGCGCCTTCACAAACAATTCCTTCAAACGAGT
>JACOEF010000734.1 GCA_024998705.1 Nitrospira sp. | reverse complement strand
CCAGTGGAAGACGAACCCCATCTCTAAGCCCAAAGGTCGGATTGCCCCCGTTCACACGCTTCGATAGAATGGTGTCCATTAAGTTGATGAGGCACTATGCCAACCATATCGACCGTTGTCCTGCTCTACCTTCTCGTGTATCTCCCACCCGTTCCGCTTCCTCCTGGGATCGCCCCACCGATGCCCCATCTTCAATGTAAGACCTTCACCGATAGCGAGTATCTTGCGAGTGAGGAGGACATCCTCGACCAACGTAGAAACCGTGGTCGATGTATCGACCTCACAGTCTCATACGCGCCATCATTGGAAGGTCCCAGTTGGTGGATGAACCCCGCTCCGACTGAACCGGCCACCGCTTCCTTTTTTGATTTCACTGCATCTCGGTAGGTCAGAAGACTGTGAGGCTTTCCCATCACGGGACCAACGCATCTCATGCCTCAGACAGCAGCCGCTCCACAGATTCTGCCGCCATAGGAGTCTGGTTCGCTTCCCCCCAGTCAAGCTCAAGTCGCACAGGAAGGCTGTATGCCCCACGCCGAATCCTTCTCCATCGCATCCAATTCCAAGCCGGGACGTTGCTATACCGTCACGCGAAGTCAGGGCAATGACTGGCAATGCACCTGTCCACATTGGACCTACCGACGAACCGAATGCGCGCACATCCGGACAGCCCAGTCTCTCCCCGCAACAGAGTCGATACATAAACCGGAACCGCCAATTGTCTATGCCCATGTCCGAGAAGTGACACCTCAACCAGACGGATCGTTGTACGTCCCCCTCCTGCCAATTGGGGACCCACATTTTCTCTATACACTCTGCTTTGATCTCTATGCGCACGGCGTACTTTGGGCGAGCATTCTCGAACGGTATCGGCTCCCTCGGAGTTTCAGCAGAGACACTTGCGTGGCTTTCATTGAACAGCACGGAAGAAAGATCTATCAGTTCAGCGACAATCCCGCACTCCCGCGTCACCAATACCAGATCCTCTCGGGCATTCCACTTCCCGACATTCCACGGTAACAAGAAACGCCGGTAGAGTATCACTCGCGTACCGGATACCCCCTCGATCTCTGCCAACGCTATCTCCACCCCTTATCACCCACGTAGGAACAGCGCATTCCTTCAACATCGACACATGAGGACGTATGAACCAACTTCCCATTCCAACGATGAGGATTGAAGAATCTGGATATCTACTCCATCCGCCTTACGGAAACCGGTATGTTGCGATCCAAGTTGATCCCACTCAATGGACACACGTATGCTCCGCACGCTTCGGACCAGGCAGACCCTGCAGTTTTAGCAAACAGACGAAGTGGACTGGCGACTCCTACCGCTATGATATTTTCATCCGTCCAGAGCATCGGCAAATTTCACTGCGATGGTTTAACGGAAGCGGAGAGGGCTGGCTCATTGCGGAGGATAAGAATGAGAGAGGGGAACGCTCCCTCCT
>JACOEF010000733.1 GCA_024998705.1 Nitrospira sp. | reverse complement strand
CGGGAGCATGGCAAGGCCTGTGTCTCGCCTGCCAAGGACGGGGTGATGTGCAGCGATAGCCTCGACACCACCAACAGCATTGATCGTGACCGGACCGGACGGGAATTCAACCTGGCGTTTGCGGATTTTGCCATTGTCTACGACAAGGACAATCAGCCCATCAATCCACCGAGTCAGATCGAAGGTGGGCTCCGCACGCCTATCCTGCCGGGGCGAATTCCTGTGCCGGAAGGCATCTCGACGAAAGACCCGGGGACTCAACTCATCAATTATCGGAACGAACCCATTCCTCTCCGCATCGGAACTCAGGATAAGGACGGGCGTCAGTTCGTTCAGCTGCCTGAGGGTGATGAACGGGGGAACCTCGCGCACGTCTTCAGTTCAAAGGTCCATAAAGGGCAGGCTTCCGGCGACGAGCGGATTTTTACCGAGCCGACGGGAAAGGGCCGTGAACCAGGTGATCCGGCGACGCCGATTCTACGAGCCTATGAGGGCGATCATGTGCAGATCCGGCTGATTCAGGGCGCGCAGGAGGAGCAGCATGTGTTTTCGATGCATGGCTCAAAATGGCTGGCCCAGCCCGATTCGCCCAATACGGGTTATGTCAACGCGCAACACATTGGGATTTCTGAACACTTCGAGTTCAACGATCGTGTCGTCGAAATGATGCCGTTCGGTCAGGGCAACGGGACGGGGCTAGCCGGTAGCGCACAGCTGCCGAAGAAGAAGATGGTCGACCATCTCTACTCCTCCGCAGCGACGGATAACCTGTGGGATGGGCAGTGGGGATTGATGCGTATCTATTCCCGTACCGAAGACGCGCCGGCATTAACTCGCCTCCCGGGTAACACGGCAAAGACGCACGATGTGCTGGCTTCTGCGTTCATGCAGAATCTGGACGAATTATTGGATCATGAGCTCTTGGAGGTCGTCGACGGTGATCCCGCCGATCGGGCGAATCAGGAATCGCAGCAAGAGCTCGGGCCGAGCGACGCATTGGAAGCCTTTTGCCGGACCGACGAGCAGAAACGGTTGTCACGAACGTATATGGTGGAAGCTTGGTTGGCCAGGGATCTGCTTCTCAGCAAGAAGCTGATCT
>JACOEF010000196.1 GCA_024998705.1 Nitrospira sp. | reverse complement strand
TTACCGAGAATAAACGCTTCACGCTTCACGAGGAACACTTCACGAGGGAAGAATGCCGCCAGATGAACGCTTAGGACAGATTGCGATCGAAGACGAGATGCGCTCGTCGTATCTCGATTACGCCATGAGCGTGATCGTCGGTCGCGCGCTCCCCGACGTGCGGGACGGGTTGAAGCCGGTGCATCGGCGCATTCTGCACGGCATGAACGAAATGGGGCTGGCGGCGAACCGGCCGTACAGAAAGTCGGCCAAGATCGTCGGCGAGATCATGGGTAATTACCACCCCCATGGAGATTCGGCAATTTACGACACCCTCGTGCGCATGGCGCAGAATTTCAATATGCGCTACATGCTCGTCGATGGACAGGGCAACTACGGCTCCATGGATGGTGACGCCGCCGCCGCCATGCGATACACCGAAGCCCGTTTGACCAAACTGGCCGCAGAATTGCTGGCGGATATCGAAAAAGAGACAGTCGATTTCGGCCCCAACTACGATGAGTCCCGTGTCGAGCCGCTCGTCCTGCCGTCCCGGGTGCCGAACCTGCTGGTGAACGGCGCCGGGGGAATCGCCGTCGGGTATGCGACCAACATTCCCACGCACAATCTGGGCGAAGTGATTGAAGGACTGCTCCTGTTGCTGGAGAACCCCGATGTCACCATCGCGCAGTTGATGAAGAAAATCCCTGGGCCCGACTTCCCGACCGCCGGATTTATCTATGGCACAGCGGGGATTAAGGATGCCTATGAGACCGGACGCGGATTGTTGACGGTTCGCGCGAAGGTGGCGATTGAAACGGATGAACGAACGGACCGGGAACGACTGATCATCACCGAGATTCCCTATCAGGTGAACAAGTCCAAGTTGATCGAGAAGATTGCCGACTTGGCGCAGGAGGATCGCGTCACGGGCATTTCCGATATCCGCGACGAGTCGGACCGCGAAGGCGTGCGTGTCGTGATTGAGCTGAAGCGGAACGAGATTCCGCTGGTGGTGTTGAACAATATCTATAAACACAGCCAGCTGCAGACCACCTTCGGCGTCAACATGCTGGCGCTCGTCAACAACCGGCCCGAGGTGCTGAACCTCAAGCGTATCCTGGAGGCCTTTGTCGAGCACCGGCGAGAAGTGGTGGTGCGCCGCACGGCCTATGACTTGCGCAAGGCAGAAGAACGCGCCCATATCCTCTAAGGCCTCAAGATCGCGTTGGATAACTTGGATGCCGTGATCGCGCTGATCCGCCGTTCGCAATCCCCGGATGTGGCCCGCACCGGCTTGATGCAGCAGTTCCGGCTGTCGGAAATCCAGGCCAATGCCATTCTCGAAATGCGCCTCCAGCGGCTCACGCAACTGGAGCGCGACAAACTCGTGGAAGAGTATCGCGAAGTGCTGAAGACCATCGAGTATCTGCGCTCCGTCCTCGGCAGCGAGGCCTTGGTGCGGAAGATCATCCGTGACGAACTGATCGAGATCAAAGACAAGTACCAGGACGATCGGCGCACCAAGATCGTCAAGGAAGAAGCCGAGCTGACGCTTGAAGACCTGATCGCCGAAGAAGAAGTGGTCGTGACGATTTCCCATGCCGGGTATATCAAGCGGAACGCGGTCACGCTGTACCGGGCGCAGCGGCGCGGCGGCAAGGGCAAGATTGCGATGGGGATCAAAGAAGAGGATTTCGTCGAGACCCTCTTTACGGCGTCCACGCACGACGCGCTGCTGTTCTTTACCGATGCCGGCAAGGTCTATTGGCTCAAGGTGCATGAAATTCCAGAAGCCAGCCGCGCGGCGAAGGGCAAGGCCTTGGTGAACCTGTTGGCACTCTCGTAGGATGAGAAGGTCACGGCGTCGTTGCCGGTGAAGGAGTTCCGGGCTGATCGCTTCATCATCATGGGGACCAAGTTGGGCGTCATCAAGGAGACGGAACTGTCGGCCTACAGCAATCCGCGCCAAGGCGGCATCATTGCGCTCTCGCTCGATGCGGGCGACAAGCTGATCGGTGTGGATCTGACCGACGGCCAGCGTGAGATTTTGCTGGGCACGAAGCAGGGAATCACCATCCGGTTTAAGGAAGAAGATGTGCGCTCCATGGGACGCACGGCCCACGGGGTACGCGGCATCACCCTTGAGCCCGGCGATGAAGTCATCGGCATGGAGACGATCACGCCGGATTCGACCACGGCGATCCTCACCGTGACCGAAGGCGGCTATGGGAAACGGACGCCGGTGAACGAATATCGCGTGCAGGGCCGCGGCGGCAAAGGCATCATCAGCGTCAAGACCATGGAGCGGAACGGGCCGGCTGTCGGCTTCCTCCAGGTCCGGGACGAGGATGAGATCATGTTGATGGCGGCGCAGGGTAAAGTGCTGCGCTGCAAGGTCGACGATATCCGTGAAATCGGGCGCAACACCCAAGGTGTCCGCCTGCTCGATATGGATGGAGATGAGGATCGTGTGGTCGCCGTCGTGAGACTGGTCGAACGCGAAGAAGGAGTGCCCGAAGAGGGCGAGTCATGACTCCCTGGAGCCGCACCGGCTTCAAGCGGCTCTCCTCACCACGGTTATGAACCACCAGACTCCGCCACCGGCCGCGGCACCAGTACGACGCCCGGCCAAACGTCCGCTGGACACCGTTGTCAAAATGGCGCTGGGCGTCCTGTTCGGCTCCTTTGCCTTGATCTGGGGCGGGATGTTTCTCAGCCGACCGGATCGGTCAATTCCTCCCTACAGTATCGGCTCCCAGGAGCGCACCGTGGTGGCGGTGCATGTGCCGTCCTGGACCAGCGATACCGAAATCGAAACCTTGATCGAGCGATTCCGGAAAGTCGGCGCGGAAAGCCGGAACTTCGGCAGCATGAAAATCCAGCCGACGACCCTGGATGATCCGAAGGGACGCTATCAGCATATTGCGATTTATATCTTCACCGATGAAGGCTGGACGGAGCCGGAGGTGCTGCACAAGTATGTGACGGGCGACGATGCCACGGTGCGGGACGGGTTCGAGGGATCCGTGCGCGGATTCTACCGGCTGGATGAACAGGAAGAAGAAGGCCGCATCGGGCCGGTTCCCAGGGGAAAAGACAGTGCGGCTACCGCGGCCTATTCGCGACCCTTGTTCAAGGGGACTGTCGCGAGGAGCGCGGCGGGGGGGCCGGCTGACTCAACGCCTGCGCCATGAGCGTAATCAGATGTTCTCGCAGAGCCGGGTCTTGAATGCCTTGCGTGTGGAGCGTGGCTTCCTGGAGGAGCTGAAGCGATGGCTGAACGGCGGGCGGATCGGGGAAGGCCGCACCGGCTGCGGTCGACGAATGGTCTGCCGGGAACTCCCCGACACGCAAGACGATCTCCGTGACTAGCGGTTGCCCCGCCATCCCATTCACCTTCTCCAAGAGGACCGGTTTGAGGAAGGTGAGTTGCTGCAACCACACCGAGTTATGCACCAGGACATATAATTTTTTGAACCTTATCTGGTCGGGGCGCGTGTGGGCCGCGATCGGCTCGCCCACGATGTCCGGCCACTGGCGGCGCAGGCGCGCTTCGAACAGTTTGCTCTCCAGGCCCAACCTGTGAGCAACACCGGCCAGGATCGAGCCCAAGGAATCGAGTCTGCTCTGTCCACGCATGGTGGTATGATAGCAAAATCCGTCCGATGGAAATAGCTTGCCCCGGGATGAGATGACAAAAACGCACGACAAAGAAGACCAGTACAAAGTCGTCGCCACCAATCGCAAGGCGTACCACGACTACTTCATCGAAGAGAAGTTCGAAGCCGGCGTCATCCTGCGGGGGACCGAGGTGAAGTCGTTGCGGGAAGGGCGTGTCAATCTGCAGGACAGTTATGCCTCGGTGGATGACGGCGAGGTCTACTTGCAGCATTGTCACATCAGTCCCTACTCACACGGCAATCTGATGAATCACGACCCGCTCCGCAAGCGGAAACTCCTGCTGCACCGCAAGGAGATCAACAAGCTGATCGGAAAGACCCAGCTGAAGGGTCTCACGCTCGTTCCCCTGCGCATCTATTTTTCGAAGCGCGGCCATGCCAAGGTGGAGTTGGCCC
>JACOEF010000226.1 GCA_024998705.1 Nitrospira sp. | reverse complement strand
GTGCAACGCGCCGTCGATATTGCCGTCAAAAATCACCCCATGCTGATCGAAGGTGTCGCGAACTTGAAGGCGTCAGAAGCGCGCACCGAACAGGCGCGCTCCCTCTACTACCCGCAGGTCTATGCCAACGCCAACACGATCGCCGGCGCCGGGGTCAGCAACCCGCGTTTCATGGTCGGTGGTGGATTGCTCCGTGAAAACCAGACCACCTTCACCGGCGGTGTGATCGCCAACCAGCGGATCTACGACTTCGGGTACACGAGCAATTTGGTGGAGTCGAACAAACTCGCCGAACGCGCGCAGGGACAGGATGTCAGTGCCCGCCGCGCCCTGGTGTTGCTGTATGTGCAACGAGCCTACCTGAATAGTCTTAAGCGGAAGCGGCTGGTCCAGATTGCCGAAGAAACCGTCCGGGAGCGCGGGATCATCGCCGGGCAGATCGAGACGCTTTACCGCCAACAACTGAAATCGAAACTCGACTTCGATCTGGCGCATGTGGAGCTGGTCAATGCGCAATCGCTCCTGGTGCGCAGCCGTAATGATCTGAAAGCCAGCTTTGCCGACTTGAACCGGACGATGGGCATCGCCGGAGCCGACGACTACGTCCTCGAAGATATTTCCGTGGATGTGCGTCCGCAGAAGACACTGGAGAGCCTGATAAACGAGAGCCGGTCACACCCAGAAGTGAAACGTGCGAAGGAACAGACCGCGTCAGCCGATGCGAGGCTGACCGCGGCCAAACGCCAATACCTGCCGACGGTCTCGGCGATTGCCAGCGGCGGCACCTTCGATCCCTTCGATGCCCGGCAGAACCAGCAGACCGGCGGCTGGTGGATGGCCGGCGCGATGGTGTCGATGCCCCTCTTCACCGGATTTCTGATCGAGAATCAAGTCGTGGAGGCAAACGCCAATCGTCAGGCCGCCTCCGCCGCAACCAGCAACATCGAACAGGCGTTGACGCAACAGGTGACCAACGCCTACCTCGACACCCTGACCTTCGCGCAACAAATTACCCTGGCTGAAGAGCAGGTAAAGACGGCGCAGGAAGCCTTGCAGCTTTCAAAGCAGCGCTACAAACTGGGGCTGGGCACGGTGGTGGAAGTGACGCAATCCGAAGTGGCGGTGACGGCGGCGCAAACCCGGCTCGCAGAAACTCAATTCGACTACAAGATCGCGGAAGTCACCCTGGCCTATACATCACAAGGCGACGACACAGGCCGTGCGCTGTTATTAAGTCGTGTCAGCTCCCCTTCACCGGATGCCGTGGGCCCGCACCCGGCCAATTAGCCAGCGGGTGAGTACGTGGAAAGAGCAGGTTTCGTCGTGCGTCCTTCGTCCCAAGAAGGACGGTGTGTCGTGTGATGAGTGACGACGTTTCTTTCTGCTTCCCGAGAGAGGCTTCACGATCGACGCGGCTTTCAGCTTATACCCGTTCCCCCGGAAAGACTCTCGCGAGATCGATCACCAATTCATCTTTGGAGTTGGCGAGGAGCGAGTCCCAAATGCTGGTGCTCTGATGCACCATGGCTTCGTCGAGATCAAAAAACAGATCGAACCCCTTCGAGACGATGGGGTTCATCGGATAGCGGCGATCGTAAATCATACCGTAAGCCGGAATGCCGTATACGGTCTGCCAATTGCCCAAGATAAAATGGAGCTCGGTGCCTCTGACGTAGAGCCCGCCGGACGTGATGATCCGTTTGATCGACGTCTGCGGCTGGCTCAGGTAATAGGTAACCCGCTCATTCTCCCGCGCCAATCGTAACGCCTCGACCAACTGCGGCACCAGAATCGCGATCTCCCCGTCACGAAACATCGGCAACCGGATCGAGTCCCCCCCGATCCAGCGCTGAATCGAAACCCGGTGCTCCCGCACCGTAAGCCCCATCAGCACGCGGCGCATCTGCTCGTGGGAAAACTGGGCCGGATGCGTGAAATGACCCGGCGGCCACTCCGGCAGCACATTGGCATCCAACTCCAAGCGGACAAAATTGACGGGATCTTCGTAAACGGTCCGTGAGGGAACTTGAGGGATGGCACATCCGGCGGCGAGCATGCAGAGCACCGCCAACCGAGACACGTGAAACGTGAAGCGCAAAAATCGCATCGACGCCCTGGCTGAAACTATGGTCTTCTCGCGCTTCACGAACAACGCTTGAGGCTACTCAGTAATCGTCACAGTCATTTCAACGCGCTCCAGCGGATTGTCCCGCCCGTCGCGCTTGGCACCGACCACCTTATCGACCACTTCCAGCCCGCTCTACACTTCACCGAATACCGTATACTGCCAGTCTAAAAAGTTGGCATCGTTGACGCAGATAAAAAACTGCGAGCCCGCGCTGTCCGGATCGTTTGCGCGCGCCATAGAGAGGGTGCCGCGCTTGTGCGGCTTGCTGTTGAACTCCGCCTTCACGTTGTGCCCGGGACCACCCATCCCGTGCGAAGCACGGTCCGGATTCTTGCTGTTGGGATCGCCGCCCTGAATCATGAACCCGGGGATGACCCGGTGAAAGGTCGTGCCGTTGTAGAAGCCCTTCTTGGCCAGATCCGCGAAATTCTTCACGTGATTGGGCGCCACGTCCGGAAACAAGCGCAGCACGATCTCGCCCCATGCTTCGCCCTTGGATGTCACGGAAATGGTCGCAACCGGT
>JACOEF010000732.1 GCA_024998705.1 Nitrospira sp. | reverse complement strand
TTGCTCATGAGGAAAGTTTACACTTTTGCACTTGGATAAATTTTCTATACCATCTTTCAACGCTCCTTCGACTAACTTGCGGGAACACTCTTAACTGATTGGTTAACTGAACCACTTTCCATACGCTCTCAAAATCAAACCCGTTCTGGAACATATCCAGAGCAGCCTTTCTGATTGGGTGGGGCATCATGGTAGACCTCATTGCATAGGCGCATCTTGTCATGGATTTCCCATCTGTCAAGAGGCCACCAACAGAGGATCATAAAGCCCCATCACCGTTAATGCATCGGACGCCTAGGCACTCTTCTTCGTGGCTTAGCTCGGTACTCGCTCATCCTTGAATACAGCAACTTCCCAAAGAGATTTTTGCAGAATTTAAACACCGAACCTCTAAGAGAGTTTCTTCTTAGAGGTCTGGTGTATAAGTGTCCAAGAACTGGGCATTGTCAGCTCTGATCAGCGAATATCGCGCTTCCTCTCACAAGGCTTCGTCCTGTTAGTATCCATCCAGCATCTTCAAATCCCACCAATTTCTGAATAGCGTGTGTGAATGTCATTGATGGAACATGGGTCAGATTGAGGCTCTTCTTTATCTGTCGCGTTGAAATGCGGGAAAGACTCGAAGGCAATTGTTGCAGGTAGGTCGAAACCTCACCAACTAGCGCGTTAATGGTTCCTGGTTTGACTTCTATATACCTCGCCTTCCAACTCTCCCACCCAACCCCAGGCATCACCTTTTCAAGCTCTTCCTGTATCGCATCGTCGCGATGAATCAGGTATCCAGTCATCGGCTTTGCTACCCCATTCGCTACCACCCGACAGGTACCACGAGAGAGCGCCTGGTAGATCACATGGACTGCCTCTGAAAGCAGAATGTCTTTCACGATTCCGGCGGAGACCTTTGCTCTGAGGTTGTCAGTTTGTCCTAAATAGGCGCCTGCGATGTCTACAGGGTTTCGCTGAAGGACACCCGCAAGGATCACATGAGAACAATAGGCGTAGTTGTTCAGGCTCGTTTCCATTCCCCAAGTGACAATATTGAGGCGTGATTCTCCACTCTGGAGTCTAGCCGAGATGTCTATACCGGCTGCTTCGAGGTCTTTCAGGAGGATATTCCGATAGTGTGGCCCCCCAGTGGTGTGGCTCTTGTAGGTAAAGATCAAAACGCCTTCATCCGCCGGAATGGCCCTGACCACATCAATAATTTCCTGGGCGATTTTTCGATCTTGCCTATATCGTTGAGCAAAGTCTTTTTGAAGAGTGGAACGACCTCCCCCGCTATGCATCTGGTACAGCGTCACCTGATCGAATCTCTTCAGGTTCGCCAGCGGCATCTTGAGTCGTTGAATGCTGGGAAAGCATTGTTCAGCATCTTTGATCGTCGAATCTAGGTGTACAAGTTTTCTGATCGGTTGAGAGGCATCCAAAACAAGAATATTCTGGATCTCAGATGGTACCGAGACACGGTAGGACACCACGCCACCTTGCCCCGTTGCGACCACTCGAAGCGGATAGGGAATCAGGTCTAATAGTGTTATGAGTGGTTCCTGTGGTGCCTGGAGGTCGGCAAGGATCGCCTTAAACTCAGCCAGCTTTTCTAAGTTACACGCTGGCAGCCTAATCACCCCTTCTAGTTCAGTCGAAGCTACTTCCTTGAGTCGGATGAGTGTCGCTGTGATCGCTTCCGCACAGGCATTCAAGTATGCAATGAACTCTGTATATTGGGCTTCCTCACCATATGCCCGCTCTAAGAATCCAATGGAGCCAGCTAAGAGGCGCGTCACAATAAAAGAACTATCTGACACGATAAGCGATTCGTCCCAAATCAGGAGATGCCTAGGCTTCCCACGATAGGCATTGAATCGGGTGAGATTGCCCCCTCTAATTCGACTATGGGTAATGAGCATGATCGGTCGTTCGTCGTTGGCTTCCGTGCTGGGTTCACTGGCATAACCATCATCTACCATCGGCCCGTTGCTGCTGTTGGGGTTCCATCTGTAGGAGTGAAGCAGTCCAATGCGTTCAGCCGGTACCCCCTCGCTAATCAGGTCTCTTTTCATCTGGCACAAGGCTTCCACTTTTGAAGCTGCAACAGCGATAGAATACGTTTTATCCAATCCTAAGGCGTGTAACGCTGAAACCCAAGCGATGATCGCGCGGGTTTTTCCCATACCTGTAGGCAGGCCGAATGCATACCTTCCCTTCATCGTTCCGTTTGCCATAGCCGTCATAGCTTCAACCAGAGCAAACAAGGCGGTTTCATGATCGTCACTTAGGGTATTTCCAAACCGCTCTAGTGCAGTTACGAGACGCGCAAAGGCCCTGTCTGTGAGTTCCTGTTCCGGCATACTCCTGTGTTTCATCCTTCCAAATAAAAAGGCCACCATGAAGGCAGGTCCGCGGGAAGTCGCAATTCTCCCCACGGACGTGACCCCTAACGGAGGCCTAGTTGACTGGCTATTTATGATCTCTTCGCACAGCCCCGTTGAAGGTGCCGTATTCGGTGTATTCTTCCGTCTCCACGGCTTTGGGAGCGGGCTTCACTATCGAAGCTGGCCTTGCTACAGGCTGCTTGTCCTGGTCTTGAGCTGACATCTTGTGCTTTCCTTCTTCCACTGAATTAGTAGACATGAATCCCTCCTTAAAAAAATAAAAGGTCATTGCCTGGAGAACCTTAACGGGAGGCGGAAATTCACCAATCGTTAAAACCCTACCCAGACAATGACCATTGAGACACACCTTCCTAACCTGTCCCCACAGTTATCCGCCTAGTGTTGGCCGCAGCTACTGACTTATTGGGCTGTACTGGAGAGGAAAGAGAGATGTATCTGACCGTCCGCTGTCTTTCTCAGCCCTCTTCTTCTTGTCCTTCCTGAGATTGGCGTTCCGGTGGCATCGGTCCTGTTACATCGCCAAAAGGCATAGTCACGCGGATGCATCCGCCGGTGCTGTTGCCGCCATTGTAATTTATGCGCCCTTTTACCAAGGGGTCGCTCGCGTCACTGGCTAACGCATCGGCAACTTGGCTGCGATAGATTGCGGAGGTTTTGTATAGTGGGTTGCCGAATGTCTGCCTGACGTAATCGTTCAGAATCTCATCGTTGTCTGAAGCGTGCTCTTCAACACGTGGAGGTCTGACACCAAGAATCTGAGGATCGCTGTTCGCAAGCAGTTTCGTCACTATATCTCTAAAGCCTTGGTCGTTCTTATACCG
>JACOEF010000731.1 GCA_024998705.1 Nitrospira sp. | reverse complement strand
TGCGGTGGCGGCCTCGCTGGGCTGCGGGAATCCAACGGCCCTGGCTGAGCTGCATGCGGGTGAGACGGTGTTGGATCTGGGGTCCGGCGGCGGCATCGATGTGCTGCTCTCCGCCAAGCGAGTCGGTCCGACGGGGAAAGCCTATGGGCTGGATATGACCGAGGAGATGTTGGCGTTGGCCAGGGAAAATCAGCGTGCCGCCGGCGTGGAGAATGTCGAGTTTCTGAAGGGCCAAATCGAGCACATTCCGCTGCCCGATTGTTCAGTGGACGTGATCATCAGCAATTGCGTCGTGAATTTGTCCGGCGAAAAGGAACGCGTGTTGGCAGAGGCGTTTCGCGTGCTCCGTCCGGGAGGCCGGCTGGCGTTGTCCGATATCGTGGTGCGAGGGGCGGTTCCCTCGGAGATCCGGCGGAATCTCGAATTGTGGGCCGGTTGTGTGGCGGGCGCGTTGGAAGAGACGGAGTATCGGGACATGCTGACCCAAGCGGGGTTCGTCGAGGTCGGAATTGAGCCGACGCGTATCTATCACGCCGATGATGTGAAGGAATTGCTGGTCGGCACAGACCTTTCCAGTGATCTGCTCGTGGCCCAAGTCGAGGGCAAGTTCATGAGTGCATTCATTCGGGCCAAGAAACCGGCAGGCACTGTCTAACTCCGTCGAGTAGCCCAAGCATGAAGGAACGCAAGTGATGGAACTCGCATTATCGGTCGATCAGCCTCAAGTGGTCACGAAACGGCTGTCGTTCTTTGAACGCTACCTCACCCTTTGGGTGGCACTCTGCATGGTGGCAGGTGTGCTGATCGGGCAGGCGGTGCCCGAACTGATCTCGAGTCTGCAAGCGGCTGAGATCGGACCAGGCAGCCACATCAATCTGCCGATTGCCCTGCTGATCTGGCTGATGATTGTGCCGATGATGATGAAAGTTGAGTTTGCCTCGGTACGTGACGTGGGGAAGCGACCCGTTGGGTTGCTGATTACTCTGTTTGTGAATTGGGTGGTGAAGCCCTTTTCCATGGCGTTTCTTGCCTGGGTATTTTTTCGGTACGTCTTCTCAGCCTGGATCTCACCGGCCGAGGCCGACCAATACATCGCAGGCACCATTATCCTGGCTGCGGCTCCTTGCACGGCAATGGTGTTTGTGTGGAGTTACCTGACGGACGGGGATCCTGCGTACACGCTTGTCCAGGTGGCCGTGAACGACCTGATCATGCTAGTGCTCTTTGTCCCGATTGTCGGGCTGCTGGTGAGCGGCGCCTCATCGTTGGCCGTCCCGTTCGATGTCCTGTTGTACTCGGTGGCGATCTTTATCGTGATTCCGTTGATCGTCGGGGCCGGCCTCCGACTGTGGCTGGTTCGCCGGTATGGGCTGCGGTGGATGGAGGAGCAACTGTTGCCTCGATTCGCACCGGTGACGATCGTGGCGTTGCTCCTCACGTTGGTGTGCATCTTCGCGTTTCAGTCGCAAAATATCCTGGGGAAGACCGTACATGTCGTCCTGATCGCGGTGCCGATTCTCCTCCAGGTCTACATGAATTCGTCGCTGGCCTATGGCCTGATGCATCGGTGGCGGGTTCCCTACGCGATTGCTGCGCCGGGAGCGCTCATCGGTGCCAGCAACTTTTTCGAGTTAGCTGTGGCGACGGCCATTGCCCTCTTCGGGCCGGAGTCCGGTGCTGCATTGGCAACGGTGGTCGGGGTGTTGGTGGAAGTGCCGGTCATGTTGTCGGTTTGCACGGTGTGCAACCACACCAGGCATTGGTTCGGTCAGGAGGTCGGCGCATGAAAGCACGAGTGTTATTCCTCTGTACCGGCAACTCCGCGCGCAGTCAGATGGCGGAGGGGTGGTTGCGGCATCTGGCGGGCGATCGGTTTGAGGTGTTCAGCGCGGGCACGCACCCGGTCGGCTTGAATCCTGGTTCGGTCGAAGCGATGGCCGAGGTGGGAATCGACATTGCGGGACATCACTCGAAACAGGTTTCTGAATTTCTGACGCAGTCGTTCGATTACGTCATTACGGTCTGCG
>JACOEF010000258.1 GCA_024998705.1 Nitrospira sp. | reverse complement strand
CATAACGATTGATAATATCGCCGATCGCGTTCTTTTTCACGGCATCCGGTTTCACAATGGCAAGCGTTCGTTCACTCATGGATCGTCAGGCTCCTTCAGCTAAAAATATCGACAGCGTCTCGGAATGAAAATACAGCCGGCATTATAAAGAAGCGACGGAATGACTGGCAAGGTACAGGACGACGAGACCAGTTGGATGGTCATTCGAATACCCGACCATCACCTCACGATCACAGAGGCGACGTGTCGGATCAGCCCATCCCACTTAGGATGAAAAATGCGCGGCGAGGTCCCCAGGTCTGAAGACGCCTCGTTCGGTGATGATCCCGGTAATCAGGGAGGCTGGAGTGACGTCGAAGGCAGGATTCAACACCGCCACGCCCGGCGGAGCGATGGGATGGCTGCCATGGATTGCCGTCACTTCGAGAGGATTACGTGCCTCAATGGGAATGTCGGCGCCCGATTGAGTCTGGAGGTCGATGGTGGAGTACGGCGCTGCCACATAGAAGGGGATGTTGTGCGCCCGCGCAAGGACAGCCACCGAATACGTGCCGATCTTGTTGGCTACGTCGCCGTTGGCGGCAATCCGATCGGCGCCGACGACGCAGAGTTGAATTTTTCCCTGGCGCATGAGGGCACCGGCCATGTTATCCGTGATGAGCGTTACCGGAATTTGATCCTGCATCAGTTCCCATGCCGTGAGGCGCGCCCCCTGCAGCACGGGCCTGGTTTCATCGGCTATCACCTGGATCTTCTTCCCCTGCTCCCACGCCGCCCGGATCACGCCCAGGGCGGTTCCGTACCCAGCCGTCGCCAGCGCCCCGGCGTTGCAGTGGGTCAGGATCGTCTGGCCACTCTCGATCAGCGCGGCCCCATGCTGTCCCATGGCTTTGCAGAGCGCGATATCTTCGTCCAGGATCGCCTGCGATTCCTTGATGAGGTCGGCCTTGATCTCCTCGACGGGTCTCTTGTCGAGTGCCTCCAGCTTTTGTTTCATCCGGGCGATGGCCCAAAATAGATTAACGGCTGTCGGACGCGATGCCGCCAGATGGTTGCAAATCTCCCCGACCTGCTTGGCAAAGTCGTGGTACTCGGTCACTGTCAGCGCCTGCGCGCCTAGCGCCACCCCCATGGCGGCGGTGACACCGATCGCCGGCGCGCCACGAACCTTCAATTCCCGGATCGCCTGTGCCACCGCACGATAATCACGACAGTCTAGAAATTCGACGTGCATCGGGAGGCGGCTTTGGTCCAGCAGACGAACCGCTCCGTCTTTCCACTCAACGGTGGGCACCATAGAACCATCCTCCGGTATCGAATGGGGAAGAGATCCGCCGTCGTCTCAGGGCGGGCTGAAAATCGTGCCCATCATGACGATCAGCGAGGCGCGGGTCAAGGGTCAGATTGCAGCGGGTGCGTCGACCGGGCGAGCATCGCGGCTTGGGTCAGTTGATCGACAGATCAAGACGGAGGCGACGTTACCGGAGCTCTTCCTGCAGGATCTGCGAGGCCAGCCTCACCTGGTCCTCGCTCAACGACGGGTAGATGGGCAGCGAAATGGCGACATCATCGGCCTCGTCACTGGCGGGGAAGTCGGGCAATTCGAGATATCGATGCAAGGGACGAAAGACGGGCTTGCGGCACTGGAGACCACGATGGGCCATGCGCGAGAGGTACGCGGTGCATTCATCGGACGATAGCGCTCCTTGTTGCAGCCGTACAATGAATCGATAATACACATGGGTTCGCCCCGCCGGAACCGCAGGCGGCGCGAAGAGCTCAACAGGCAGGCTCTCGTGATAGACGGCGGCCAACGCCGCCCGTTTTTCGAGGAACTCCCCCAGCTGGTTGAGTTGCGAGACACCGATCGCGGCTTGAAGATCCGTCATCTTACAGTTGAACGCCGCCGCATTGAGTGACGGCGCCTGATCATATTCGCGGAGCGCCCGTACCCGTTCCAGCAAGGCGTCGTCGTTCGACAGCACCATACCGCCCTCGCCGGTACACAGCAGTTTTGTGGCATAAAAGGAGCAGACTGTGAGGAGACCGACGCTGCCGACCGCCCTGCCCTGTTCCGTGGCGCCGAGGGTCTGCGCACAATCTTCGATCAGGGGAATGCCGAGAGATTGCAACGCCGTCAGATCAGCCGGCAACCCGAACAGGTGCGGAACAATTACCGCACGCGTACGGGAGGTACGGGCCTTGCGCACTTTCTGTGGATCCAAATTGTAGGTCGTCGGATCGATATCGACGATTCTGGCTTGCGCGCCCACCCGCTGCACCGCCAGCCAGGGGGCCGAGCACACGTAACTGGGCAGGATGACATTGTCGCCATGCCCGACCCCCATGGCGCGCAGCGCGAGTTCCAAGGCAACCGTACCGGAACTCACGGCCACCCCGCCCTGCACCCCGATGTACGCGGCCATGCCGCGCTCGAACTGCCCGACTATTGGGCCTTCGGCGATCTGACCGGATCGAAGGATCTCGGTCGCCGCACGAATATCGTCCTGTCCAAGGGAAGGCTTTGAATGCGGGATCATCGTCATCGCGTCAGGCGGATCTTCGTATGGAGCCTGGATATCGAGGCAGCTGCGCTGTCGGCGAGAAATTCTACGAGGATGGCCCACCCGATGACAACAGATTCTTGTCGTACCACTCAGCAACCACGGTAGAGGCTGGAACGGGGACCGTCCGGCTGCCGGCATTCAACCGGACACCGATGAACGCCGTCAGCAGGCCATGGCCTTCGGCATCAGCAGATTCTGGTACAGCGGCTCCAACGGCCAGAGGCAGCGGCTCCAGTCATACCAGATCTCTGCCATATGGCGCGCTGCATGGGCAAAGCGCTCTCGATCAGACTGGCTCGCCAGTAACGTATGGATCGATTCGATCATATCGACGGGCTGATCGGCGACCAGCACATCACGCCCCGGCTGTACCTTCATCCCCTCGATCCCGACTGAGGTCGTGATGATCGGCAAGCCCGCCGCCATCGCTTCCAGTAGTTTCGTGCGCGTCCCCGGGCCGGTGAAATGGGGTGCGACATAGATCGTGGCCGCCCGCAGATGGAGCCGTAGATCCGGAACTGCGCCGGTCACCTCGATGCCCGAGCCCGCCAGCCGTCGCACACGAGGGTCCGGGTTCCTCCCGACGAGTCGTAACTCGGCTTTGGGAAAGTCTCGGCGAATACCGGGAAACACGTCCGTAGCAAGGAAAACCGCCGCCTCGACATTCGCTTCTAGCCCCATGTCACCCGCGAACAGCAGGAGGGGCGACGTGGCCAGATGATCGGCCTTGGGAAGGATCGTCCGGCAATCAACGCCGTTCGGAACGACCAGCACCCGTTGCCCAGGGTGCGCCCGTTCACAGCGAATTCGATCCTCGTCCGACACAACCGTCACACAATGTGTGGCGGGCCAATGCAGCCGCTCGACGAGCCGCACCTTCATCAACCGCATTAACTGCTTGGACTGATCACCCGCACCACTTCCGCCCCTGAGTATCCGCCACGGGCTTGTTGCACCATAGGACCAGATGTCCAATACCAGCGGAACCGTCACCTGTGGAGGGAGATAGGGAATCATCGCAGGTTTTTCGAGTTGCACGGCACCGTACTGCCCACTTGCCAGACGCTCTCGGACCACAGCAGCCAACGCCCGGTCTTTGACATATGGACTCATCCGGCCGAGCCGGTCGAACAAGCCGGGACTTTGTGGCGGTACAAACACCATCTCCGCACAGACATCCTTGAGTAATCGTTGGGCATCCTCTGTGCCGTCAAGCGCCGGAGCAACCAGGTCCACCTGAAAACGGCTCCCCAGAAACTGCAGCAGGTGTACCATCCGCAAGGCTCCCCCACCCTGCTGGTCAGTCGGCGGCGCTGGGGCCAGAAATAAGAGACGCTGTGTCATAATCTCGCTGCCTTTTTCCGCATGCCCCGTCGAGGTGCACAGGGAACACCCTGTCGGCTGTGTCGCCCTGCTGCCTCAGCCCGTGAAAGAACGACCCCGCTCCTCCCTCCGCCGACAGAATGACGAAACCGGCGCGTAGGGGGCATCCTGTACGTGTATAAAGACACCATGGCGAGCCGATGCAGAATGCCTGCACGTGCTATGCCTTGCCCGAGCTCCGCCGCCCCTATGCAATATTGACGACTTACGACAGGCCCGTCCAGAACCTGTCGGTAAATTGACGGCCTCGTGCCAGCAGGCACGGTTGCCTCTGCGCGGAGCGGAGACGGTTGAGCGGTGGGAACCAGTGCGGTGCCCGCTTGCAGAGAATCGAAGGCCCACAGCCCGCGAGGGCTTCGGATCTAGCTCCAATTCCAGCGGCGCCACAATCGGCGGAGATTCTCCTGTTCGACCGACCACAGGTTAACCGATCGCAGCGTCGGCTGAAGCATCCATTCTCGCGTACTGTGTATCGTGAATTGCTGTCGAGCCAGATCGAGATCGGCCCAGACGGCCCCCTCCTGATCCGTTCGCCAGATCTGTGCATTCACCGCCTGATAGGCCGCTAGTACATCGCCGGCCGGATGACCGTATGGGTTGCGTCGACCGGCAGACACCACAGCGATATCCGGCCTGACAGTTTCCAGCCAACCGCTCGCCAGCGAACTTTTTGCACCATGGTGCGGCACCTTCAGTACCGTGATGTGTGCCAGCATTCCAGATTGGCTGAGCCGGGTGAGCGCCTCCCGTTCGATATCCCCCGTGAACAACAGGCGCTGCTCGCCGCACTCCAATTCCGTGACCACCGACAGATTGTTCAGCGAATCGCCTTGTGTGGAGCGCCATACGTTTGGACGAGACTGAGGGTTCCGCACCAGCATGCGGCAAGCCGGTCCGTTGAACAGCACTTGCCCCTCCGTAGCCACCGTGGCGTCAAGTTTTCGCTGCGCGAGCGCCCGTTCGATTCTGCGCCAGAACTCTTCCTGCCGGACCATCCCGTTGGTCCAAAACGTGCCGACTCGAATATGAGCCAATATCCACGCCAGCCCTCCGACATGATCCAGTTGCGGATGCGTCCCAATGACATGGTCGACGGTTCGAATCCCTCGATTCCATAAAAACGGCGCCACCACGCTCCGCCCCATATCAAACCGCTCGTACGTCGCCCCGCCGTCAATCAACACAACGGCTCCATCCGGCAATTCGATGACCGCGCTGTCGCCTTGCCCCACATCAAGAAACGTGACGCGCACCATCCCTTCCCTACTGAACGGTCGCGGGGACCACAACCACCAGAGCATGATACCGGTCAGGCTCAACACCATGGCCCCTCTGAGCACCGGCGTCGCTTGCGTAGGCCATCGGCTCACCAACGCCCAACCCAGCATGTAGAACAGTGCCATCATGGGGATGGTCGGTGCCGCCACGAACCATTCCGCGCCAGGCAGCACGGCCAGTCCATGTGTCGCTGCGATGAGCCCTTGCCCCAACGCATCGATGAAGGCAGCGCCGGGAAGCGTGTTGCTGTGGGTCGCGATCACCCAGACTGCGGAGAGCAAGCTGATCGGCAGAAAGATAAGACCGACGAAGGGGACCATGAGGAGATTGGTGAACAGGCCCATCCACGATACTTGATTGAAATAACAGGCCACCAGTGGCAGGGTCGCCAGCGTCACCCACACCGTGAGCCGCAAAGACTGACGCAGCCAGGAGCGCATTCGTTCGGCAGTGGAAGTCTGTTGCGCCGCCAATTCATCCACAGGCGTATCGCGCGAGAGCGCGAGGGCCAGCACCCACACCGACACATAAGACAGCTGAAAGGAGATCTCGTACAGCGCCGCCGGATGCACCAACAGCGTCAGACCGGCAGCTGCCGCGAGCGCGTGGAGCAGATAGTGCGGTGAGCCCAGCCAGACCGTCCAGAGCGCGACGGCAATCATGATGGCACTCCGAATCGTGGCCGTCTCTGCGCCCGCCAGTATGGTATAGGCCAGCACCGGCACCAGTGTGAGTACCGCGGCTAGTCTCGTCGCGGTCAGCCATCGTGAGAGACTCAGGAGCAGCATGGACGGCAGCAGTAGGCACGTCTTCCTCAGTAACGCGAACGACAGCAAGGCGATGAGACCGAGATGGGAGCCGGAGATCGAGAGAATGTGCACCGTGCCGGTCGTCATGAACCATTCACGGACCTCCGGCGCAAGGAACCCCTGCTCACCGATGGTCAGGCTGAGGAACAGGCCTCGACTAGGCTGGGGAAGCGACTCGGCAGCGGCTCTCACCAGGCCGCGCCATTCCTCAATGATGAATGGGAACAGCTGAAGCGGCGTGTCCTGCGACGGGTCAAGCACCTCAACGGCACCGGCACCGGACACCGATGCGACGGCATCCACACCCTGCGCATCCAGATAAGCGGCATAATCGAACCCCCTGGGGTTGAGGGTTCCGGATGGGGCATGCACATGGGTACGGGTACGAACCTGCAACCCGCGGCGGAGATCGCGGTCCGGATCTCGCCAGGTCAGCCGCAGGTGAAACGGCGTAGGCAGCTCAGGATCATCGCTCGACTTCACCTGTACCAGTGTCGTGAGGCGGCCAGGTGCGTGGTGAACGGCCTCCACAATTGTTCCAGTCAGTCTGGCAGGAAGGGCGCCCGGCACATCCGGCACTGCGACATGCGGAGTGAACCAAGCACAGAGGGACCAATACAGACATCCACCGAAGACACCGGCCAGCAACACGCTGCCCTGCCGCATCGTGAGGCAGCCTCGACGCTCCAACAGCACGCAACAGGCGGTGCACGCTGCCAGGGAGATCCCGATACTCATAGGAAAATACGTGAAGTAGGAACCAAGAACGAGGCCGAGAATCCACGTGATCGTAAGAGTCGGTAACATCCGGCGCCTACGACATCAGTCTGAGGCTATCCGATACGGGCGCGAACGATAGCCGCAAGATGATCCGCGACCTCACGAATGGTGGTCTGCCGTTCGCCTTCCACCATGATGCGCAAGAGCGATTCGGTGCCGGAATATCGTACGAGAACGCGGCCACTCCCATTGAGCGTCGCTTCCGCAGTCTGAATGGCCTGCTGGATATCGGGGATCTGATTCAGATCAGGCTTATGCTTGACCTGCACATTCAATAAAATCTGAGGCACTGCGGTCATAGCCTTGGCGAGTTCGGAGAGCGGAATCCCGGTACGCTTCATCAGAGACAGAATCTGCAACGCAGAAATCAACCCGTCGCCCGTCGTGTTGTGGTCGAGGAAAATAAAATGACCGGATGGCTCCCCGCCGAAATTATATCCATCAGCCAGCATACGCTCCAGGAGATAGCGGTCTCCCACCTGCGTGCGCATCAGCTGAATACCAGCCTTCTTCATCGCCAGTTCCAACCCAAAGTTACTCATGACGGTTCCCACCACGGTCTGGCAGGCAAGTTGTCCTTGCGCGTGCAAATCGAGTCCGAGCGCGGCCATCACATGGTCACCATCTACGATCTTTCCCTGTTCACACACAAAGATGGCACGATCCGCATCGCCGTCCAGCGCCACGCCGATATGCGCCCCATGCCGACGAACCGCCTCCTGTAACTGCTCCGGATGGACGGCGCCACACCCGTCGTTGATGTTCGTTCCGTCCGGCTTATCCCCGATCACGACAAGCTCGGCCCCGAGTTCACGGAACACTGCCGGCGCAACCTTGTATGCGGCACCGTGGGCGCAGTCCACCACCAGCTTGATCCCCTGAAAATCAAGATCTTTGGGAAGCGAGCGTTTGACGAACTCGATATAACGACCCTCCGCATCCCCGATACGATAGGCCTTCCCGATCGCATCGGCAGTCGGGCGCAGGTGTTTGATCTCGTCGGAAATGATGAGCTGTTCAATGCGCGCCTCGACCTCGTCAGGCAACTTGAACCCTTCATTGGAAAAAAACTTGATCCCGTTGTCTTGATAAGGATTGTGCGAGGCGGAAATAACCACGCCGGCATCGGCTCTCAAACTCCGTGTCAAGAACGCGATGGCCGGGGTAGGCAACGGCCCGACCAGCAGGACATCCACACCCATTGAGCAGATCCCCGAGGTCAGCGCCGATTCCAGCATGTATCCGGAGAGACGCGTATCTTTTCCGATCACCACCTGATGGCGGCCTGCGCGCCGCATGAAAATATGAGCAGCGGCACGCCCGAGCTGCATAGCGATTTCACTGGTCATCGGTTCGAGGTTTGCCACCCCGCGAATACCGTCTGTGCCGAACAATTTACGCATTGGATACCTCTACATGAGAACGCGCGTGACGGGAAATGGCTGACACGACAGACACGGTATCTCGCATCGACCGTACGTCGTGTACACGAATGATCTGGGCCCCTTTGAGCACGGCCACGGCGACCGCGCCGGCGGTACCGTACCCCCGTTCTTGCACCGGCCGTTGAGTCAGGTTCCCGATGAACTGTTTCCGTGACACCCCGGCCAACACCGGATACCCCAGCGTCGTAAACGCGTCAAACTCAGCGAGCAGTTGAAGATTATGCTCTTCGAGCTTACCAAACCCGAAGCCGGGGTCAAGAACGATCTGACTTGCTTTGATCCCATGCGAGACGGCGGCCTGCACCCGCTCACGCAAGAACGCGAGCACCTCTTCTACGACATGGCTATACCGCGGCGCCTGTTGCATGGTCTGTGGGGTCCCCTGCATGTGCATTAAGACCACCGCCACGCCGGTTTGAGCAATGAGCGGCGCCATCAAGGGATCACCCCGCAAGGCGGTAATGTCGTTCACCATCGTGGCACCCGCCTGAATCGCCCGGCGGGCCACAGCGGCCTTGGTCGTATCAACGGAAAGGGGGAGCGGCACCGCAGCATGAACCGCCTCCAAGACAGGAAGAAGGCGGCGCAATTCTTCCGCCTCATCGATGGCTTGTGCACCAGGCCTGGACGACTCAGCCCCGATGTCGATGATGTCGGCACCCTCCGCCTGCATCTGCTTGGCATGCTGTAAGGCTTGGTCGACAGCAAGATACGCTCCACCATCGGAAAACGAATCGGGAGTCACATTGAGGACGCCCATCAGGAGCGGACCTGATTTAAAGTTGAACAGGCGGGAGCCTGCAGTCAAAAGAAGGGAACTAGCGGATGAGGCGGTGGGACCGGTCAAGCCAAGCCTTCTCTCATGTCGATGATCACCGAAACTTCAATCGGCGAAATGGGGTAACTGCGGGAGGGAAAGGGAACCAAAGACGATCTTAAATTTCGCTGACTTCCCAACCCGTGGCACAGATCGTATAGGAAGCGCCGTTCTCACAGGTGCACCGCACGTGTGCCCTG
>JACOEF010000400.1 GCA_024998705.1 Nitrospira sp. | reverse complement strand
GGCGGGCTGGCAGGAGGCGGTCAGGATCTTGCTGAGAATCGCCTGTTCCTCGATGAGGAGGTGTACAGCGACGGCCTGGTCGGTGTCGCGCTCTCCGGGAACATCGCCGTTCGCTCTGTCATTTCGCAAGGCTGTCGGCCGATCGGCGACCGGTTCATCGTGACAAAGGCGGAACAGAACGTCATTCAAGAACTCGGTGGAATCCCGGCCTTGCATTGCTTGCAGACCGTCTTCGGGCAACTCTCGATGGATGAACGCGCACAGGCCCAACGGGCGCTCCATATCGGCATCGCCATGGATGAGCACCGCGCGGAATTTACCCGCGGGGATTTTTTGATCCGCAATCTCCTGGGAGCGGACCAACAGACGGGGGCCATCGTCGTCGGCGACGTCATACAGGAAGGGCAAACCGTTCAATTTCAAGTCCGGGACGCACGGTCCGCCGACGAGGACCTCCACGCGCTCCTCGCCTCGTCCCGTCTCCATGAAACCCAACGCCCGCTGGGCGCGCTGCTCTTCAGTTGTTGCGGACGCGGGAAAGGGCTCTTCGGTGTTCCCAACCATGACGCTTCTGTCCTGGGAGAGCAATTGGGCGCCATTCCGTTGGCGGGCTTTTTTGCGCAGGGCGAGCTGGGCCCGGTCGGTGGCCGGAATTTTCTCCACGGTTACACGGCGAGCATCGCTATCTTTTCTGAACCGGGTCGATCCACCGCACAAGGCTCGAATCATTGAGTCCCATCAGCGCATCAGGCCATCGAACTCGCACACCGGGAAAGGACAACTCCATGACCACTCGCTTCTGGCTGACGACTTGCGGTATCGTGGCATTCTTATTCCTGACCATAGGGAGACCCATCATGGCACAGAGCGAACAGACCAGCCCAACCCCCGAAATCACGACCGATTCAGGCCTGAAATACGTAGACCTCGTGGCGGGCACAGGCCGTGAGGCGGCCGCGGGAAACCAGGTGAGCGTCCACTATACCGGCTGGCTCACGAATGGAAAGAAGTTCGATAGTTCCGTCGACCGCAAGGAGCCGTTCTCCTTTCCACTCGGAGCCGGCCGGGTCATCAAGGGATGGGATGAAGGCGTCGCGGGAATGAAAGTCGGCGGAAAACGGAAACTGACGATTCCCTCGCAACTTGGATACGGAGCGCGTGGAGCCGGCAGTGTGATCCCACCCAATGCGACGCTCGTCTTCGACGTGGAATTACTGGAAGTCCGGTAGGGCCGCTGCGCAGACGTCGACATTCACTCACCAGCTTGGACGGTAGATACACCTGATGAAACAGACACCCCTGATCGATGCCCATCGCAAAGCTCAAGGCAAGCTGGTCGACTTTGCAGGCTGGGAAATGCCCATCCAATATTCCGGCGTGGTGGACGAATACCAGACCGTCCGCCGGCACGCCGGACTCTTCGATGTGAGCCATATGGGGCGCATCCGCGTCACCGGACCGGGCTCGCTGGCGTTTTTACAGCGCATCACCACCAACGATGTGTCAAAACTCTCTGTGCGTCAATCGCACTACTCCATGATCTGCGCCCCGAACGGCGGCATCAAAGACGACATCTTCATCTACCATGTGAAACCCTATGAATTTCTGGTTTGCGTGAACGCTTCAAACCGGGAAAAGATTGTGGCATGGTTGCAGGAGAAGGTGGCACAGGCCCAAGGCTGCAAAGTCCAGGACCAGTCAGCCTCCCTTGCGCAGATCGCGATCCAGGGTCCAGCCTCACGTGACATCCTAACAGCCGCCGGCCTGGCAGACCTCGCGACACTGAAAATTCGTCAGTGCCTGGAGGCCACCCTTTGCGGCCACGCAACCTTGGTGACACGAACCGGGTATACCGGTGAATTGGGATATGAATTGTATCTTCCGGCAGAGGGAGCGCCGAAGGTTTGGGATCAGCTCCTCGAAGCGGGACGTCCACTCGGCATCAAACCGGCAGGGTTAGGCGCTCGCGATTTGCTCCGGCTTGAAATGGCCTACCTGCTCTATGGCAACGACATGAATGAGGAGACCACCCCCATCGAGGCCGGGGCTGAATGGGTGGTGAAATTCGATAAGGGAGACTTCATCGGCCGGACTGAATTGCTTGCCCAACAATCACACGGAGCTGCACGACGGCTCGTGGCGTTTGAACTCATCGAAAAGGCCGTGTCGCGGCATGGATTCAAGATTCTGAGCGCGCAGGCTCCCCATACTGAGATCGGCGACGTCACCAGTGGAAACTTGTCGCCCTTGCTGCAAAAGGGGATCGGCATGGGGTATGTCACGCCCACTGTAGCCCAGCCGGGATCGTCCATTCTGATCGATATTCGAGGCAAGGCTTACCCTGCCGTTGTCGTGAAGCCGCCGTTTTACAAGAAACTGGCAGGCACATCGTAACGCATGGTCAAACCGATCTACAAAGGCACAGTGGTCACCCTCAACGTCGATACGGTGCGCCTGCCGAACGGCCACACGTTCGATCTCGAAGTCATCCGCCACCCCGGTGCATCTGCCGTCGTGCCCCTCAAAGAGGATGGAACGGTCGTGTTGATCCGTCAATTTCGTCATGCCGCAAACGGATTTATTTACGAAATACCCGCAGGGAAACTGCATCCGAAAGAAGACCCACTCGACTGTGCGGCCCGCGAACTTGAAGAAGAGATCGGCTACAAGGCCGGTCGCTTTGAACTCCTCTCCAGCATTTTCACCGCGCCGGGATTTGCGGATGAAGTCATCCACATCTACCTTGCCACAGGCCTGACAATCGGCACGCAGAATCTGGATCAGGACGAAGTCCTGGAAGTAGTAGAAATGCCTCTTCGCGAGGCCATTTCGAAAATTGAGGATGGAACCATTCGAGACGGAAAAACGATCGTCGGACTACAAGCAGTCTATATTCGGCAGGAGCAACACCGGTAGAAGACCGAAGAGGCCTCCCACCTTCAAGATGGGAGACCTCCCAAGCCAGCTAGCCTCGCCGGAAACGGTGTTGTTTTTAGTGGCCGCCCTTTTTCTCGTCCTTCTTCTTCTCTTCGCCGAACACGGTCTGGGACAAGTGTCCACCCTTCTTCTCTTCCTTCTTCTTGTCATCGCCGAAGAGGGTCTGGGAGAAGTGGCCGCCCTTCTTCTCTTCCTTCTTCTTGTCGTCACCGGCGAACGAAGGAGCGCTGAACGCAACCAACAATGCAGCCGCCATCACCGTCAACATCATCTTCTTCATTCTGACTT
>JACOEF010000371.1 GCA_024998705.1 Nitrospira sp. | reverse complement strand
CAGAGTACCTATACCGTCATGTTCGGCACCGAATACCGATGGTTGCGCGTGGCCTCGATGCCCGATTGGGACATTGCCTTGCGTGCCGGCTACATGAACCAACAGGCACAGATACCCGACCGCACCTTTAATCCGGGTGTCCCTTCAGCCAACATCCATATCCCCTCGGTCGGTATCGGGCTGGCCTGCCATCAAAACGGTTCTTTCCTCGGCCTCATCCGCTGCGGCGAGTTAGGAATCGGCCCACTCAAACCGAAGTTATTCGCGATCGACATGTCCTATCAAGCCGGCTTGTATGAGGTCAGAACCATTACCGGCAACCAGAATCCAACCGTCAACGGCCGCTACGACAGCATGGTTCACGTCGCCTCGCTGTCGTTGCGCTTCAACTACTAACCGACTCGTTCCGCACAACGCGTCACTTCCATTGTTTGCATTACCATGACGCCGGCGGCACAGCGGTTGCTTCTCCCACGGTGAATGTCGGCGTGGTATCGAGCCGATTCCCTGCGGCCGGTAAGAGTGTCGCCGTCCGCAAGACACGGCCTCCTGGATCGTGCCCATCCAGCGCTGCTTGAATCGCCTCCTTCCACACACGACCGGCCGCGTCTTCGCTATCAAGGAAGACGCGGCACCTGTTCGGCCTGCCTTCGAATATATCTTTCTTACTTCCTCCTAGTCCGGGACTACTATGGTCGGATCTGATCGGATGGCAATCGTAGGAAATCGGCTGGTATCGGATTAGATACGGCGGGGAATCCAATTCGATACATCCTGTTGCCATTCCTGCCCAACCGTGATGCGGCCTCATCGACGCGACGGCACAGATCGAATTATGCGCAGCCCTTTGGTGAGGTCTCCGATGCCATCCAACAACAGCTCACACTCACTGCCCGACCATCATTCCTCATGAAGCCATCTTCCGTCCTACATGCCTCGTGTAGGATAGCTACGTCAGAGTTCTGACCACCCCCCTTCACGACATCCATCCACGTCAATGGCATGGCTGTTGCTGCATGACAACCTCGTAATCAATAAACGACACGGGGAATTCGGGCACGAGCTCTTCGGAACAGAAAGGAGCCTGACATGGAACTCGTCATGGGTGGTCTCCTGATCGGAGTCAGCGGCATACTGGCCCTCTTGATTATCGCCGTATGGAAAGACGCCGCTCCACAGCAGCCTGAAACGCATCCGTCTCAGCGGGGCACAGAGTTCCCCTGACCGAATCCTGCGCAACGAACGTGAGCATCGAGAGATGCTCAAGGCGATACTACACACTCACCACCAGTTCCCTCGCGCAAAGGAGTTGCACCATGAACCGGTTTGTCTATTTGCGATCCCAGAAACGCCAACGTATGACCGTCAGTCTGCCGACCGACCTATTGGAACGCATGCGCGATGCCGCTTATTGGACATCCGGCACCACAATGGCCGGTCTCATTTCCTCAGCGATGGAGGAGCTCCTGAATAATCTTGAATCACAAAACGGCCGACCGTTCTCACCACGGCTGCAGGACCTGAAACCAGGGCGTCCACGGGGAAACAAGTCCACTCAACCACCTGTATCTGAAGAAATACAGTCTGTATCTAACTAGATACGCGCCGCGGACCTAGGACTTCTCCCTGGCCTTCGCACCGTGAGAAGGCTGTCTTATTCGCGCCAATCTTCGGGACATTCGTGCGTGATCGGCCGATACACCCGACTGTCCACAAGTATGCCTTTTGCGTCTATCTCTCCCAGACCAGAAGGTTCTCGTTTTGTCTCTCCGACCACATCCGACACCGCCGGTCAGGAACCCACGGGATGTCATGCGGCCTTCAGCAGAAAACCTCGACACCGCCCGCCGACAGCCATCCTTCCCCTCTCAAAACAACCGACGACCCATGGTCGACCGAACCACCACTACTCATATGCGACGTGGCACCCTCTCCATCTGTGGAGGGCTCTTGATCGTCTGTTGCGCCCTGGAGGCCCGCGCTCAGAGCGCAGCACCCGATCCGGCTGTTCCGACAGAGGGCGCGCCGGTCAGCGAAGAACTAGAACTCCTGAAAGAGGAGGAAACCGTCAGTATCGCCACTCGCCATGAACAACCGATCTCCCAATCTCCTTCCCACGTGTACGTGATTACGGACGAGGACATCCGCCACTCGGGTGCGGCGGACATTCCCACCATCCTCCGTCGTGTGCCCGGACTCGATGTCATGCAGGTCACCGGAGCGGACTTCAATGTGAGCGCGCGAGGCGACAACCAACTGTTCGCCAACAAGATCCTCGTCATGATCGACGGCCGCTCGATCTATATCGACGGCCAGGGCCTCGTGTTCTGGAAATCTCTGCCGGTCACCCTCCCGGAGATTAAACGCATCGAGGTATTGAAGGGGCCCGCCTCTGTCGTCTACGGCTTTAATGCCTTCGACGGGGTGATCAACATCATCACGAAGTCCGCGCAGGAGATGAAAGGCACCACCTTGCAGTTCGGCGGCGGGGAACTCGGCACCATCTCCAGTGCTGCCGTCCAGGCGGGATCGGCGGGCAAACTCGACTACCGTCTCTCCATCGGCCATGATCAGAATCAACAGTGGCGTAACAACGATGCGCTGGCCTTCCGCTCGAACAAACTCAACGTGCAGACCCAGTACAACTTCTCCGGTGACGCCACCTTACGCGTCGCCGGAGGGTTGATCGATACCAACCGCTTCGACGGCCCCGTTTCGAACGTCCAAATTCCCCGTTCGCAATTCAATCAGGCCTATACGGACGTTCATTACCAATACCGCAATTTCTCCGTGCGCGGGTGGTGACAGGGGAACGACATTCCCGTCGACTCCTCGACACACCCGCTGCTGGCTCAGTTTGTCCGGCAGACCAACGCGACAGGCGGGCCGAACGTTTCGTTCACCACCAACACGTATAATATCGAAGCGCAACACAGCCTCGACTTCGGACCCACCAACCGGCTGAGCTACGGCATCAACTACCGCTACAACACCGTCGATGGAAGTGCGGTGTCTGAATTAGGACGCGAAGACCGGCTCGGTATCCATCTTCAGGATGAGTGGAAGATCTCGCCCGCGCTGACCTTGGTAGCCGGTATTCGGTACGACCTGCATACCAGGATCAATGGGACCTGGAGTCCGCGCGTCGCCCTCGTGTACAACTTGACGCCCGACCAGACCGTCCGTCTCAGTGCATCGGTGGCCTACCGCCCCCCAACCCTGTTCGAGTCCAATCTCGATCTGCGCATCCTGCCGACGGTGCCGCCGCTGTTTGCACCGATCCCGCTATTTGGATCACAGAGACTCAATCCCGAGCAGATCATTTCCTATGAAGCCGGCTATCAGGGCTGGTGGATGAAACATCGGCTCCGGACCAGACTTGACCTGTTCTTCAATCATCTCTCCGACTTGATCAACTTCCAAACCATCGGCACCACCCGCACGCTCATCAACGGCGGTGAGGCCGACATCTATGGCACCGAAGCGGGGCTGGAGTTCCTCGCCACCAGATGGCTCAGCGGGTTTGCGAATGTCTCCTACCAAAAGATCGGCCAGACCTTCACCGGCGTCTCCAGGCGCGGCGGCCCGGACTGGAAAGCGAACGTAGGCCTTCGTGGCGATTGGGACAGCGGGCTTAACGGAGAGATCGCGGTCCACTACATCGCCGGCGCCACGTACCCGTTGATCGAATTCTTTACCGCGCTGGCTCCGGTGCTTCCCGTCCCGACGAGTCCGACGATCGATAGTTACACCCTGCTGACCCTGCGCGGCGGGTACCGATTCTGGCACGACAAGGCCGAAGTGGCCGTCGCCGTCTTCAATGCGCTGAACGATCGTCATAAGGAACACCCCTTGGGCGACACGCTCGGCAACCGAGTGATGGGTTGGGTGACCCTCAGGTTTTGAATTTTGCGTCATGAAATCTGAACTAAACGCATCGTGGTACCCGCTCTTGGCGGCGGGATTCACGCTCCTCCTCAGCAGCCTTGCGGCTGCCGAACCGGCGACGGTGATCGCCCGTGAGTCGTTCCCATTCGCCGCAAGTGATGAATTGGCGCTCTTAAAAGAAGAAGAAACCGTCAGTATTGCGTCGCGTTAT
>JACOEF010000730.1 GCA_024998705.1 Nitrospira sp. | reverse complement strand
TCGTCCTCTCGTGGCGTGACAATAGTTACCGGCCCATTGTCGCTGAGTTTTATTCGCCATAGTCCTGGCATCCATTGGGGTAGGGGTGCGTCTGCTTCTTTCATACTGACGCCTTTCTCTTTAGTGATCATGCACCGTCGCTCGATATTGGCGGGCTAGCCCATTCTGCTCGATTGGGCCACGCATTTACGTCAGGCTACACTTGCCGCGTGACAGTGTTCCTATAGGCTCCTCCAGTCGGGACGGTGCCGCTCCCTCCGCGAGTGCCGCACGTGTCCGGCGAGTGGCGTTCAGTGTGGAAGAGAACGCCGTTTTCGCTTTAACATGGCTCCACCGAGAGACTGAAGGCATCAAGAGTGTGCATCGAATGCGGGCTGCGAAAGAGATGGATAGCGATTACTTGCGAGATGGGGGAGGGGCGTCGACTCTCTCGGGAGGGTTGTGTGGAAGGACGACCAGGGTGCCTTGGACTCCGGCTGGGACGATGTACCCCTTCTGATCCTGGCTTTGATGTGCCAATGACAACGGGACCCCTTGATACCCGTCAGTTTCAGAAACCACCGTTCCAGTGAAGAGTCTAGTTTCAAATCCTCTAGCAGTACGGCACGTGATGGCATGGCTTCGGATGTGGATCCGACCTCGATCTGGATCTAGCCGGGCGTCGCCACTAATCGTGCAGTCTTGTACGGGAGCATTAAATAACACCAAGAGTCGTTCGTCCGGCGCCAGCCGTAGCCGGATCAGTGACCATGGAGATGGCACGAATTCAATCGATAAAGGAATTTTGGCTCCACTCAAGACTTCAACTGCAAACCATTGATTCATCAGTTCCTGGGGGAGAGGCTGTGCGGCGTGCGTCAGACTTGC
>JACOEF010000729.1 GCA_024998705.1 Nitrospira sp. | reverse complement strand
GGTTCGGCGGCCTCAACTGCTTTTGTTCAAGAACGGGGCAGATGATCCGGTTGACGACAAGGGCGGGTCTGACGTAAGGTGACCGTTCAGTGAGACTACGCGCTTTCCCCGGCAGGCCGGACGGTCCTTCATGAGCGTGAGAGGGAAACGGAATATGAAGATATATTTAGCCAATCCTCGTGGATTCTGCGCGGGTGTCGACCGCGCCATAGACATTGTTGATCTATCACTCAAGAAATATGGGGCGCCGATTTATGTGCGTCACGAGATCGTTCATAGCCGGCACGTGGTGAACTCGCTTCGGCATAAGGGTGCCGTATTCGTGGAAGAGCTGAACGAAGTGCCCGAAGGATCGGTGGTGATCTTCAGCGCCCATGGTGTGGCGAAGTCGGTCTGGGAAGAGGCGCAGAGCCGTCGCTTGCACGTCATCGATGCCACCTGTCCGCTCGTGATCAAGGTTCATAACGAAGTGAATCGCGACTATACGCAAGGGTATGAATTGATCCTCATCGGCCATGCGGGACATCCGGAGGTCATCGGGACGTTGGGTCAGATCCCGGATAAGTTTCACCTGGTGTCTTCCGTCCAGGATGTGGAACGGCTCCGCGTCGAGAAAACGCAGAATCTCTCCTACGTGACCCAGACCACGCTGAGTGTCGATGAATGTCGCGACATCGTCGAGGCCTTGCACCGGCGGTTCCCGAATATCAAAGGGCCGCATCAGGAAGATATCTGTTACGCGACCCAGAACCGCCAGAACGCGGTCAAGTCGTTGTCGAAGCTGGTCGATGTGATCCTCGTGATCGGGTCCCCGAACAGTTCGAATTCGAATCGGCTTCGCGAATTGGGCGAGCATTGCGGCATACCCTCCTATCTCATCGATGCGGCCTCGGATATCAATCCGGATTGGCTGAAAGATGCCAAGAGTGTGGGGCTGTCTGCCGGGGCTTCTGCCCCTGAGGTCCTGGTCACCGAAGTGGTGGCCTACCTGAAACGCCTTGGTTCTTCCGAGGAGGTCGAGGAGCTGACGGTCATCGAAGAGGATGTCGAGTTTCTCCTTCCTAAGGAACTGGTCACGATCGAATCGGCTTCACGCGCGTCGGCCTCGGCGAACTAGCGCGCTGCCTGGCGCCGCACCGCGTTCTTCCACTGTTTTTGCCGCTCCTCCATATGTTGGGGGAGCGGTGCCAATCTTCCCCCATATCAGGTGTTTTTCTTTGCATTGATTCCATCGCTGTGATAGAAGATTTTTCGGTTTATTCCCCATACTCCGTCCCATCTCAACCTTCTTGCTCTGGAGGTCGCCGGTGTATCTGAAGTC